>NZ_PEGG01000164.1 GCF_002737765.1 Caulobacter sp. B11
GGGGGGCGCCTTTACGACCTTGTTGAGCCGGCCAGCAGGACGGTGCTCATGTCGCCGGCGAATTGCAGGCCGTCGGCGGGCGTCTGCAGGTTCTGGGGCGGGTCGGGTCGATGATGTAGGGGGTGATGATGATCACAGTTCGGTCTCGCCGTTCAGGAAGTCGCGCGACCGGAACAGCGAGCCGATCACCGGCATGTTGGTCATGCCGGGATGCCGTCGATGGTTTCCTTGGTGTGCTGCTGCAGCAGGCCGGCGATCATCAGCGAGCCGCCCGAGGGCAGCTCGACCGTCGTCTCGGCGCGGCGCACCGTCAGGCCGGCACGTCAGGACGCTCGAGCCGGCTCCGCTCGAGATCGAGAAGGCGCCCAGGCTGGACAGTTCCGACACCTCGGTCGACAGCTTCAGCGAGATTCGGCCGCCCGACATGACCACCGGGGTGTAGCCCAGGCCGACGCCATAGGGCTTGAACTCGACCGAGATCTTGCCGGTGCTGTCCTGTCCGGTCGGCACGGGGAATTCACCGCCGGCCAGGAACTTGCCGGCCTCGCCGGAGACCACCGTCAGGTTCGGTTCGGCCAGGGTGCGCACCAGGCCCACCCGCTCGAACGCCTGGATCATGCCCTTGGCCGAGTTGAGCCCGGCGCTGCCGGCGGTGTCGCGGATGGTGGCGGTGTCGCCGTTGGAGGCCACGGAGTTGTCGCGGACAACGGCATAGCAGGTGGCGCTGGTGAGTCCGGCCTGGCACGGAACGACCATGGTGGGCTGCTTGGTGGTGTCGGTCTTGTAGCCGCCGGTCAGGCCGCCCAGCAGGCTGCCATTGACCCCGAAGGTCGGCGACATGCCGAAGCTGTACTGGGTCTCGCCCAGCTGGCCGAGGACGGCGTTGAGGTCGACGCCCAGCTGTTTGACCATGTTGCGCTGGACCTCGATGATCCGCACCTGCAGCATCACCTGGTCCTTGCCGGCGATGGTGAGCATGTTCATCACATTGTCCGGACCGCTGACGAAACGGGCGGCGATCTGCGAGGCCTTGTCGGATTCGCTGGCGTTCATCACCGAGCCGGTCAGGATGACGCTGTCGCGCACCGGCTCGACCCGGATCCGCGAATTGGGCAGCACCCGCTGCAGGGTCTCTTCCAGCAGGCCGGAATCCTGGCCGACCCGGATGGCCAGGGACAGGATCTTGCGGCCGGCGGCGTCGAAGAACACCGCGTCGGTCGAGCCCGCGCCCACGCCCAGCACATAGATGCGCCGGGGATTGCGCAGCACCGCGTCGGCGACGGCCGGGTTGGTCACCAGCATGTCACGGACGTCGACGGGCAGTTCGATGATCGCCGACTTGCCACGCGGCAGGGTCAGGGACTGGCTGCCGGTCGTGGTCAGGTCGACCCGAAGCACCTGGTCGGCGATCGGGGCGGCCGCCATCGGGGACGGCGCCACGCGGGCGGCCGGACGATAGGTGTGGGTGCGGCCGCCGCCGACCGGGCCATCGGCCAGGACCGGCGCGGCCGGGACCAGGGCCAGCAGGCCTGCCAGCGAAACGGAAACAAGCCGACGGATCATGGGCGCACCGCGATACTCGAGGTTTGGCCGCCGCGATTGATGCGGACGATGGAGGCGTCTTCGTCACGCCGGGCGACGCCGGAGGGGCCGCCAAGATCGGTGTAGGCGCGAAGGGCCAGGGTGACGGGTCCGGAGGCCTTGGCCTTGGCCAGGGCCTCGGCTTCGGTCGGTCCGACCTCGAGGGTGGCGGTGGCGGCGACGATGGACTTGGCGTCCTTCTCGGCGCTGGTCGTCTGGTCGAGCGCCAGGACCCGGACATTCAGGAGGATGGTCTCGGCGATGGTCTGCTTGCGGCCGCTGTCGCCATCGCCGAGGCTGGGGCCTTCGCGGGTTTGCAGCACGTCGACGCGGTCGCCGGGCAGGATGAAGCCGCCGGCCGCCGTTTCCGAATTGATCGGCACGGACATGGCTCGCGCGCCGGGCTTGAGGACCACGAAAGATAGCCGCCTTCGCCGCCGCGGACGATCTTGCGCGCGGTGATGGGTTCGCCGGCCAGGATCGGGTCGCGAACGATGGCGCCCTCGATGGCCTTGTCCGGCGTGACGCCGCCGATCATGCCGTCGGCCATGTCGCCCACGGCCTTGGCGGTCTTGGCGGTGGTGGTGGTCGCCGGCAGCGGCGCGGCGCCGTTGGTGATGAAGGCCGGATTGACGGTGGCCGACGGCCAGGCCTGCCAGTTCACGTCCTCGGCCACCAGCCTTGTGCCGATCGCCAGGTCGCGCTTGGCGACCAGGACCTGGGTCATCGGCTTTTCGGGGTTCACGACCGCGGCGGTTGGGGGCGCGCCAGCGGGCTTGCCGCCCATCGATCGTTGCAGGACCACAGCCAGGCCGATGGCCGAGACGGCGGCGATCAGAACGATCATGACGCGAAGAGGATTCATGCGCGGTCTACAGACTCTGGCGACGGTGAAGCGGTTGAACCGAGCGCGCCGCCCATTCCGGCCGTCGCGCACGAATCGTCGATCAGCCGTTCTGGCCGTCTCCTATGGTCGCCCGCCCATGGTTAACAGCCGCTAAAGGTCTGGCGTTCTGGGTGAGGCGGCGGGCCGCGACAGGCTGACGCGGGGCGCGGCGATTTTCGTCAGGGATTTGAGTCTGTTACCGGGCGGCGGTCAGAACAGGCCGCCGTTCAGAGCGCCTTGCGGAAAAGCGACCAGGGCGCCGATCGCGATCGCGACGCCGTAAGGGATATCCCCGCCCTGGGCCCCGAGCTTGCGCACCCAGGCCGGGCTGCCCGCCAGAATCGGCTCGAGCCAGCCGGACCGCAGGCCCAGGATCGCCAGGGTCAGGGCCCCGCCCGCCAAGCCGGTGACGAGCATGAAGGGAAAGGTCGCCGGCCAGCCAAGCCACAGGGCGGCGGCGGCGAACAGCTTGGCGTCGCCGCCGCCGATCCAGCCCATGGCGAACATGCCCATGCCGCCCAGCAGGGCGCAGAAGCCGACGAGCAGGCAGACGCCGATGACGCCCAGGGGCGCGCCGCTGACCAGGGCCGCGGGGATGAAGGCCGCGATCAGGCCCAGCGAGATCCAGTTGGGGATCGTATAGGTCGTCGCATCCTTCAAGCCTGCCAGGATGACCAGGGCGGGAAAGACGAGCAGCAGGGAAATCTGGAGGATCTGCATGACGGGCCTGCCTGTGAATTCGCGGCAAGTCTGCCGCGACCAGGTGAAGCAAAGGTTGCCGGCGCGCCCGTGGAGCGGCCGGGGGACATAAAAAAAGGGCCCCGACGTTTCCGTCGGAGCCCTCTTTTTTCGAGTGTGAACTGACCTTAGGAGGCCGAGTTAGCCGTGCTGACCGTGGTGCCGACCTTGGTGAAGGTGGCCTTCAGGTTGGTGCCGAGGGTCGTCACGGCGGTGACGATCACGACGGCGATCAGCGCGACGATCAGACCGTATTCGATGGCCGTGGCGCCAGATTCGTCGTTCAGAAAGCGAGTGACAAACTTCGACATGATTTGATCTCCTGATCTCAACTTGAGGATTTGAGGCCTTCAAGCCGTGTTGACTTGCTCACCCCCGAAAACACGATCAATTTCGCCCACCGCACTTAATGGCCAGTAAACAGCGGAGAGTTTCCAAGATATTTTTGATGGTTTATTTGAATTTACCATTATCAATTCTTAACTGTACCAGCCGGATCTCGGAAAAAAGCCTTATCGAACAACGGTTCCGCGAATTGCCCAGATGTCGCAGGCCGCCTGAATTTAGGCTTTTGTTGACCATTCCAGCCCAATTTCAGTTTCGCCCTCCCGCCTTGACGGAACGACCATGCGCCGCCTGTCCCTCGCCTTGATCGCTTTTCTCAGCCTTGGCGCCGTTGGCGCCCAGGCCGCGCCGCTCGTGGCGACCCATCCGGCCCTGGGCCTTTCCACCGGTCAGGCCGTCACCCTGTCCATGGGCGGACCGGTGCGCGACATCGTCGTGGGCGATCCGCTGGTCGCGGACGTCAGTGTCATCAATGACCGCACCCTGGTGATCCTGGGCAAGCGTCCCGGCGTCACCACCCTGTTCGCCTTTGATGCAGCGGGACGTACGATCGTTGATCGCCGACTGGTGGTGTCGGAAGCCCCCGACGGCGCGGTGACGGTGCAGCGGGGCGTCGCGGCCTCGACCTATGCCTGCGCCGAATCCTGCTCGAAGCTGTTGGGCGCCGAACCGACCGTTCCCTAGGATCCAGAGTCCTTGCCCTATGGCCCGCGCCCGCGAGGCTAAACCAGTGGTTAGGACCGCTGGGCCTAGACTGACGCGCCTCTCGCCCCGAAAGGCGTTCATCCGGACCTTTACGATGGCTGATTGCCCGTCGCCCGCTCGTCTTGCCCGCCGGCTTCCGCTCGTCCAACGCTATCTGCGGGCCCAGGACGGCGCGACCGCCGTCGAGTTCGCCTTTGTCGCCATTCCCTTTCTGCTGCTGATCTTCGCGACCATCGAACTGGGTCTGGTGTTCCTGGTCTCGGTGACCCTGGACAACGCCGTCGTCGACGCGGGCCGCAAGGTACGCACGGGGGAGGTGCAGACCGCCGCGGGTACGGCCGCGACCTTCAAGACCGCCGTCTGCGCGCGCATGGACTGGCTGGGCTCCAAATGCGCCAGCA
>NZ_PEGG01000165.1 GCF_002737765.1 Caulobacter sp. B11
CACCGACGGCATTCGCGCCGGCCGCCGACGAAATCGCCCAGGCGGCCGATGACCTGGCCCAGCGGACGGACCAGCAGGCCACGACCCTGCAGCAGACCGCCGCCGCGGTCGACCAGCTGACCGCCACGGTCAGCCGGACCGCCAAGGGGGCCAAGGAGGTTTCCGAGCGGGTCAGCGAAGCCGCCGCGGAGGCCCAGAGGTCGGGCGCGGTGGTAACCCGGGCCGCCGAGGCCATGACCCAGATCGAGACCTCCTCCAACCAGGTCAACCAGATCCTGGGCGTCATCGACGAGATCGCTTTCCAGACCAACCTCCTGGCCCTGAACGCCGGGGTCGAGGCCGCCCGCGCCGGAGACGCCGGGCGCGGCTTCGCCGTGGTGGCCCAGGAAGTTCGCGCCCTGGCCCAGCGCTCGGCCGATGCGGCGCGGGAGATCAAGACCCTGATCGCCGATTCCAGCCGTCAGGTCGGCGAGGGCGTCAGCCTGGTGGGCGAAACCGGCGCCGCCCTTCGCGGCATCGTCGACAAGGTCGGGGCCATCGACGTCCTGGTCAACGAGATCGCCGCCTCGGCCAATGAGCAGGCCTCGGCGCTCGGCCAGGTCAACGCCGCCGTCAATCAGCTGGATCAGGTCACGCAGCGCAACAGCGCCATGGTGCAGCGCTCGACCCGGGCCACCCACGCGCTTCGCTCCGAGGCGGCCGACCTCGCCAATCACGTCGGCGGGTTTCGCACCGGTCAGGGCGTCGTCGTCGACGATCCGGTCCCCTCGGCGCGCGCGCGGGTCGCCGCCTTCGCCCGTCCTGGTCGATAGGGCGGGTTCGGCGACCCCTCTATGGCGACCCTTGTATAGCGTGACCTCGACGGTCAATGTCCGTCGGAGCGTGGCCGAAGAGCACGCCTGAGCGGAGGGGTAATGACGGCCATTGACGCGGCCCGGCCGGTCAGGCCGGTGACGGCGGGCTTCATCGCCGCCTTTACGCTGGCGGTGATCGGCGCCTTCGTCAGCTTCATGCCGTTATTTCAGGTGCTGCTGCCCCTGAAGGCCGCGGCGATCGATCCCGCCGGCAAGGCGGTGGTGCTCAGCACGGTGGCCTTCTTCGGCGCCCTGACCGCCAGCGTGGCCAACCTGATGGCCGGCGCGATCAGCGACCGCACCACCAGTCGCCTCGGCCGCCGGCGGCCGTGGATGCTGTTGGGCGCGGCGGGTACCGTGGCCTCCTATCTGGTGATCATGTCCGCCGACAGCGTCGAGCGGCTGCTGGTCGGCGTGATCGGCTTCCAGTTGGCGTTCAACTTCCTGTTCGCGGCCCTGCTGGCCGTGCTGCCCGACCGGGTGCCGGACGTCCAGAAGGGCAGGGTTTCGGCCTTTCTCAGCCTGGGTCATCCGATCGGTCAGGTGGCGGGGGCGATCCTGATCGGCGGACTGCTGCTGACCGAAGCTTCGCGCTATCTGGCCATCAGCCTGGTTCTGGTCGTCAGCCTGGCGCCCTTCCTGATGGTCGTGAAGGATTCGCCGCTGGCCAAGGCCGACGCCGCGCCCTTTTCGCCCCGCGCGATGCTGGCCGGCCTTTGGGTGGATCCGCGAAAGCATCCGGACTTCGCCCTGGCCTGGTTGAGCCGGTTCCTGGTGCTGGCCGCCATGACCCTGACCCAGAGCTACATGCTGTTCTACCTGCAGGACGCCCTCCGCTACGAGGCGCTGTTTCCTGGCCAGCGCGCCGAGCAGGGCCTTGCCCTGCTGACCGCGGTCTCCACGCTCGCCAACATCACCTGCGCCATGCTGGGCGGCGCCCTGTCGGACCGTCTGGGTCGGCGAAAGCTGTTCGCGGCCGGCGCGGCCCTGGTGATCGGCGCGGCCATGCTGACCTTCTCTCTGGTTCCAGCCTGGCCCCTGGTCGTGGCGGGGTTCGTGCTGTTCGGCTGCGGGGCCGGTTGTTATCATGCGGTGGACTACGCCCTGGTCAGCCAGGTGCTGCCCTCCCAGGCCGACGCCGGCAAGGATCTGGGGGTGATCAACCTGGCCAACACCTTGCCCCAGGCCCTGGCGCCGGTGCTGGCGATCTGGGTCCTGGGACCCGCCCACATGAACTATCATGCCCTGTTCCTGGTCGCGGCGGGACTGGCGGTGGCTGGCGGCCTGGTGATCCTTCCGATACGGGGCGTGCGATAGAGTCGAGCTCCAACAGAGAACCCCGTGGCCCATATCCTTCAGATCGATGATCCCGCCGATCCGCGCGTGGCGGCCTATCGCGACATCAAGGAGCGCGATCTGGTGGGACGCCAGGGGCTGTTCATCGCCGAGGGCGAGACCGTCCTGCGCGCCTTCGCCCGCGATGCGCCCGAGCGGATCGAGTCCCTGCTGATCGACGGCAAGCGGGCCGACAAGCTGGCCGATCTGTTCGCCGCCCTGCCGCCCGCCACGCCGGTCTATAGCGTGGGCCAGGCGGTCCTCGACGCGGTGGCCGGGTTCCACCTGCATCGCGGGGTGCTGGCGGTGGGGCGCAAGCCCGCGCCGCTGTCGCCCGCCGACCTTCTGGCCGCCGCCCCGGCGCGGGCCGTGGTGCTCGTCCTGGCCGGTATCGCCAATCACGACAATCTCGGCGGAATCTATCGCAACGCCGCGGCGTTCGGGGCGGCCGGGGTGATCCTCGACAGCGAGTGCTGCGATCCACTGTATCGCAAGGCCATCCGGGTTTCGGTCGGGGCGGCGCTCAGCGTGCCGACCGCGCGGCTGGCCCCGGGCGAGGATGTGATGGCCCTGTTGGCGGCCCAGGGCTTCGAGGCGCTGGCCCTGACGCCGTCGGCGACCAGGACCCTGGCCGAGCTCGTCCCTTCGGCCCGCACGGCCGTGCTGTTGGGGGCCGAGGGGCCCGGCCTTTCCGCCGACCTGATCGCGCGGGCGACCGCTGTCGGCATTCCGATGGCCAGCGGGTTCGACTCCCTGAATGTCGCCACCACCAGCGGCGTCGTGCTGCACCACCTGCGGTTCGCCGCCCGCTGAGCCTTGAAGGCGGAAACCGGTGGCAATAGGGTCTGCGCCCGCGTTGAAGGAAGCCGTCCGTGATGAGCCGTCGCACAACCCTCGCCACCGCCCTCCTGGGCCTGATCGGCGTCGGCGCGCCGAAGGCCGCCCTCGCGGCGGGGCCGCCGGCTGATCCCGCCGAGGTCATCGCCCTGTGGCCCAACGGCCCGCCCGGCGGCGAGGCCGTCGTCGTCACCCAGGTCGTCACGGAACGCGGGGACGCCAAGGGCCTGAGGGATCGCGCCGTCACCCATGTCCGCCAGCCGACCCTGACGGTATTCCGGCCCGCCAAGCCCAACGGGGCCGCGGTGATCCTGGTCCCCGGCGGCGGCTATGAGCGGGTCGTGGTCGACAAGGAGGGCTTCGAGACCGCGCGCTGGCTGGCGGATCGCGGCTACACCGCCCTGGTGCTGCTGTATCGGCTGCCGGGCGACGGCTGGGCCCAGGCCGCCGACGCGCCCCTGCAGGACGCCCAGCGCGCCCTTCGCCTGACCCGGGCCCGGGCCACGGACCTGAAGATCGACCCCCGGCGGGTGGCGATCATGGGCTTCTCGGCCGGTGGTCACGTGGCGGCCAGCCTGACCACGCGCTTCGACGCCAGGGTCTATGATCGCATCGACCCGGCCGACGACCTGTCGGCCCGGCCGGACCTGTCGGCCCTGATCTATCCGGTGGTGTCGATGGCCAGCGGCCCGGCCCACGCCGGCTCACGCAAACAGTTGCTCGGCCCTGATCCCGATGCGGCGCGGGTGGCGGCCTATTCTCCCGACCAGAATGTCGGCGCCGAGACACCGCCTGTTTTTCTCGTCCACGCCGCCGACGACCCCTCGGTGCCGGTGCAGAACGCCCTGCTGATGTTCGCCGCCCTGAAGGCCCGCGCGATCCCGGCCGAACTGCACGTCTTCGAGGAAGGCGGTCACGGTTTCGGTCTGCGCTTCGTGGCCGGCAAGCCGGTCGCGGCCTGGCCGGTGCTGTTCGAGACCTTCGCCCGGCGAAAGGGCCTCTAGGCCTTATCGCTTTCCGCCAGCCAGGCCTGGCGCTCGTCGTCCCGGGCCCTGAGCCAGCGCGCCCGCAGCACGCCGCTGCGCTGGCCGTGCCGTTCGTCGAGAAACTGCGCGGCCTCGACCCGGTCGGTGCGGAAGTTGCGAAAATCGCCGCGAAGTTCGCACCAGCCGATCAGCAGGCGGACGGTGTCGAGATAGCCGACGGTCACGGGCCAGATCACCCGCTGGCTGAGCGCGCCCTTTTCGTCGCGATAGTCCAGCTTGATCTTGCGGCCCGCATGGATCCAGGCGCGGGTCTGGGCGATGTCGAGGCCGTCGGGCAGCTGCCGCCAGGCCGGCGAGGCGCCGGTCGCGGGTTCGAACACGAAGGGCCGCAGCTTTTCGGGCACGGCGGCGGCGATCTTGGCGATCAGGTCGCGGGCGGCTCGGGCCAGGGCAGGGTCGCCACGGCCGGCCACCCATTGGGCGCCCAGGACGGCGGCTTCGATCTCGTCGGGGGTGAGCATCAGGGGCGGCATGTCGTACCCGGCCTCCAGCACATAGCCGACGCCCGCCTCGCCGCGGATGGGCGTCCTTTGACCGATCAGTGCGGCGATGTCGCGGTAGACGCTGCGTTTGGAGGTCTCCAGTTCCACGGCGATGGCGTCCGCGGTCACGGGCGCGCGGCTGCGGCGCAGGATCTGGACGATCTGGAAAAGGCGTTCGGCGCGTCTCATGAAAGCACCCTGACCGAGTGTTGCTGACAGC
>NZ_PEGG01000166.1 GCF_002737765.1 Caulobacter sp. B11
ACCCTGTCCTGGCCGTGACCGACGTCTTCGACAAGGCCAAGCGCTCGGCGGTGATGGCGCAGGTCAAGAGCACCGGCACCACGCCTGAACGGACCCTGCGCAAACTGCTCACCGAGCTGGGCGTTCGCTATCGCCCTGCATCGCAAGGACCTGCCGGGCACGCCGGACATCGTCATGCCGGGCCGCCGTCTGGCGATCTTCGTCAATGGCTGCTTCTGGCACGGTCATGACTGCCCGCGCGGATCGCGCGTGCCCAAGGCCAACCGCGACTATTGGCTGGCCAAGGTCGAGCGCAACCGGGCGCGCGACCTGCGCAACCTGCGGGCCCTGGAGGAGGCCGGATGGCGGGCCGAGACCGTCTGGGAATGTGAGACCCGCGACACCCCCGCCCTGATCGGCCGGCTGTCCAGCCTGGTGGGCGACAAGGGGGAAACGGGTTAACCCGCGACCGCCCTGGGCTGGGTCCGCGGCCGTTCGCGGCAGGACCGCGATCAGGGCCGCATAGAGCTCGCCGGGATCGATCGGCTTGGCGACATGGGCGTTCATTCCGGCCGCGCGGGCAGGCTTCCCAGTCCTTGACCGTAGCCGACGCGGTCACCGCGACCACCGGAATATCGCGGTTGGGGCCGCTGGAGGCGCGCAACTGCCGCGTCGTTTCGCGTCCGTCCATGCCGGGCATGTAGACATCCATCAACACGACGTCGAAGGCCTCTGAGCCCAACAGCTCCAGGCCGCGCTCGCCGGATTCCGCTAGGGTGGCGTGCACGCCGAACGGCTCCAGGATCAGCTCGACGGCGCG
This sequence comes from Caulobacter sp. B11, assembly GCF_002737765.1. GTDB lineage: Bacteria > Pseudomonadota > Alphaproteobacteria > Caulobacterales > Caulobacteraceae > Caulobacter. The sequence goes on from NZ_PEGG01000166.1 coordinate 800, forward strand.
GCGATTGACCACGTGATCGTCGACGACCAGGACCCGCGCGCCGCTGATCGAGCCGCCCTCGCCGGCCGCGGTCGGCTCGCTGGCCGGCTCGACTTCAAGGCTGAAGCGGAATTGGGCGCCCTCGCCGGGGCGGCTTTCCAGGGTCAGGTCGCCGCCCATCAGCCGCGACAGTTCTCGACTGATCACCAGGCCCAGGCCCGAACCGCCATGCTCGCGCGCCACCCGGGCGTTCAGTTGATCGAAGGGCATGAACACCCGGTCCAGGTCCTGGGGCGCGACACCGGGGCCGGTGTCGATGACCACGATCTCGATCCGGTGGCGGCCATCCTCGTCGCGGGACGCCACCCGAACCGTGATCGAGCCCTGGGCGGTGAACTTCACGGCGTTGGACATCAGGTTGTTGAGCACCTGACGCAGGCGCAACGGATCGCCCAACACCCAGCGCGGCAGGCCCGAGGCCCCCTCGATCCGCAGGCGCAGGCCCTTCTTCTGGATCTCGTCGCGCCACAGCCGCACGGAGTCGGCGATCGCCTGGCGCAGATCGAAGGGCGCCTTGTCGATGGCCATGCGCCCGGCCTCAAGGCGCGAGAGGTCGAGAAGGTCATTGAGCAGGGCCCGCATCATCTCGCCGGCGGTGCTGATCAGGTGGGCGTGATTGCGGGCCGTCGGGTCAGGCGCGTCGCTGGCCAAGCGGGCCGCCCCGGCCAGGATGGCGCTGATCGGGGTGCGGAGTTCATGACTGACCATGGCGACAAAGGCCGACTTGGCGGCGACGGCCTCCTCGGCCTCGTACCGTCGGCGCTCGGCCTCCGCCTTGGCGGCGGCCTCCGCCTCCAGGGCTCGCCCCAGGGTGCGGGCGGCCACGACCACCGAGACGATCATCAGCAGCGCGCCGAACCACAGCGCATTGGCCAGCGGGGCGTCCGGATTGGCCGCTCGCGCCACCAGGGGCACGATCAGGAGATACAGAACATGCGGCGCGGCCGCGATGATGGTCGCCGACCTCAGGCCGCTATTGACGACGATGACATTGAGCAATGAGCCCGCCAGCAGCATGCCGCCGAGGGTTGGGGCGAACCGCGCGCTTGACGCGAACAGCGGCAGCGCCAGAAAGCCGAAGGTCGCGGAGGTCACGGCCGGCATGACCAGGATGATCCATCGACGCCACGCGGCCGGCGGCGTGTCGGGGTTGCGGACCACATCGCCGAGCAGCCAGCGCTCCAAGCCCAGAGCCGCAAGGTAGATCGCGGCCCACAGCCAGACCCAGGCCATCTGGACGTAGACATGAAGGATAAGGGCGATGGCCAGGGTGGCGATCAGGCGCATGGCGATGTTTTCGCGACGCGCCTTCGCCGCCTTCAACAGCTCGATCTGTCGTCGCACTGCGTTCAATGCATCCCCCTGCGATCGTCCGGATTGTGATCACGGACGTGCAACGGGAAGCACTATGGCAAGCGAGGCCCTAAGAGGGAATGAAAGATCGCACCGCGGATTACGCTGATGTTTTGGCTTCGCGCGCTCTGAAATGGCGCCGATTTGGGGCGATTAGTCGCCAAGCCGAACCAAGCCGACCAAATTTTTCCCGGATCTCAGATGGGCCGCGGACCGACGACCTGGACCAGGGTCGCCTCGTCCAGACCCTCGATCTCGACGATCTTCAGTCGGGCGGTCTGGCCGCCGGCGATGGTGATGGCCGAGCGGGGCCGGCCCAGCGCCTTGGACAGCAAGGCGATCAGGGCGGCGTTGGCCGCCCCCTCGACCGGCGGGGCCGAAACCCGCGCCTTCAGATAGGCCCGGCCGTCGCCGTCGACGGCCCAGCCCTGGACCGCGTCCCGCCCGCCGCGCGGGGTCAGGCGCACGGCCAGGCGCACGCGGTCAGCCCAGAAGGCCGACCAGGGTGTCGCGTAGGGGCGGCAGCAGATAGTTCTGCACGCCCACCAGGATCAGGATCACCACGATCGGGCTGACATCCACCCCGCCGAGCGGCGGAATGATCCGCTGAAAGGGCCGCAGCACCGGGCGGGTGACCGCGTCCAGAACCTGGCTGAGCGAGGCGATCAGGCGGTTGCGCAGGTTGATGATGTCGAAGGCCACCAGCCAGCTAATGATCGCCGAGATGATGATCGCCCATTTCAGCAGGTCCAGCAGAGCGCCGAGAATGAAGAACAAGAAATAGATGATGGGGGCCATGGGTCTTTCCGTCCGCGTGGTCCGCTTCTTGCCGCGCCTTGACCGCTCTGGCAAGGCGAAGCGGTGATCCGTCGCTTGACGCGAAGTCCGTCCCGCCTTATTCCCGCGCTTCCTTGGGGCCGTAGCTCAGATGGTAGAGCGCCTCGTTCGCAATGAGGAGGTCAGGGGTTCGATTCCCCTCGGCTCCACCAAGGACCTGCCGGCGCCCTAGCGGCCCGGCCCTCGATTTCCCGACGACTGGACCACGATAGCCCGCGAAGCCATGCCCATGCGGCGCGCCTGGCGCTGCTTGGGCGCCGATGCGGCGCGATGGCCAGGGTCGTCAGGGGCCTGGCGGGGCGGAGAGGTCGAGTTCGACGACCTGATAGAGGGCCGGCGCGACCAGCTGCTCGGTCGAGATCAGGGTCGACTGGGCGTCCAGTTCCGCCACCAGGGTGCGGCGGGGAACCTCGGTGTTATTCTCGTCCTTGCCGTACTTGCCGTGCATCGTCGAGAGCACCGAGGTCAGGCGCTGTGGCCGCCCGGCGTCGCCGCGCTTGGTGAAGCGGCTCCACAGGCTCTTGGGCGTGGCGTTGAGGCTGCCGTGGTGGCCGACCTTGTAGAGATCGACCCCGGCCAGAAGATCGGCCAGCGGCGACCGCAGGGCGTACTGCCAGGCCTCCAGCTGGGCGTCGCCGGGGAACAGCAGGGTCTTGCCGCCCACCTGCAACAACAGGATCACGCTGGTATTGTTCATCTGGTCGTCGAGGGCGCGGACCAGGCCCAGCAGGAGTTCGGCATTGGCGCTGTCGATCCGGTCGGCCAGCCAGCGGTGCTCCATCAGCAGGCGGCTTTTCGGGTTGGAAGGCGCGTCGGGAAACAGCTGCCGGTCCGCGGCCAGGTCGCCGCCAAGGCCCTCGAGGGCCAGGGCGAAGCGTCGGGGCGCCAACTGCCAGAACTCGTCCTTGTCGCGCGAGCGCTGCTTGCGGATCGAGTCGGGTTGACGAAGCGTGGGCGGCCCCAGCACATGGACGGCCACGCCGGGCAGCGCGTCGGCCAGCCTGGCGTCGCAGCCGTGGAAGACATATTCGCAGCGCTCGCCCATCGTCCGCAGGTTCTCGACCGCCGAGAGGTTGGACAGATTGTCCTGGCCGATGAAGGCCAGCTGCTGCGCGATCGCCGACGGCAGGCGCGCCCCATGCGCCTGGGCGAAGGCCGCGGCCTGGCCGGCCAGGTCCTGCATCGCGCTCAGCGCGGCGCGGCGCGCGGCGAAGGCCTGGTGATCGGCGGCGATGTCGGGTCCGAGCCAGTCGACTGGCGCCTCTGGCGCCTCGGTCCAGGGCTGCACGACGACCCGCGGCCGCAGACCGGCGATCACGTCGCCGGAGCCGGCCCCGTCGCGCGTCGCGAAGCCGCTGATGTGATCGGCGTGGCGATGGGTGGCCACGACCACGTCGAGACGGGCCCCGGCCTCGTGCTCGGTGACCTTGGCCTGGATGTCCCTGGCGAGGGCGAGCAGGCGCGAGGGCTCGGCGTCCTCGGGGAGGTCCGTGGCGCCGAAGTCGATCAGCATGTGGCGTCGGCTGTGGTCGGCATAGCTGAACCGCAGCAGCGAACAGTCGCCGAAACCGACCTGATAGGCGAACAGGGTGGCGGAAACCGGCGGGCTGTCCACGCTACGCCCCCATCCGCTTCTGGTGGTCGAGCGCGAACCTCAGGCGCGCGTCACCGCCCTGCAGCTGCCCGGATTCGAGCAGATAGGCGGCCCTGCGGCTCTGCCGGGCGCCGTCCTTGAGCCGGTTGGCGATGTGGTATTTCACCTGGCCGTACTGGTCGAGGACCAGGACCCCGCCGCCATAGGCTCGCAATCGGGTCCGGGAGCTCATGCCGTCGGGCCGTTCCGCGCCCAGGACCGACTTGAACTCGGCGCCGAAGATGTCGAGCCGCTCGACATACTGGCAGACGGTCTCGTGCAGGGCGATGCCGTCGGGGCCGATCCGGCTGGCCGCGTCGATCGACAGCACTTCCGAATAGGCCCGTTCGCTGATCCCCAGGGCCTTGCGGTTCTCCCAGAGGAACCGGAAGAGGCTCATTTCCGCGTCATTGGCCGCATGGTTCGAGCGCGTATAGGCCAGCTGACCGACATAGGGATAGCGCCGCCAGCAGCCGTCGACGTCGCCGACCGACCGGGGACTGGAATACCGGGTTGACGCAAGCCGGCATCACCTGGCGATAGCACGCTCGTCGTCGGGCACCAGTTCGCGATCGGCGGTCAGCAGCCGGCCAGAATACTGTTTTCGAAAATCGATGTCGGTCGGCGGACAGTAGTCGAGGGCGCGGATCGCCATGGTCAGCAATTGGCCGGCCACCTTGGCCCCTCCTCGACCACGGCGTCGAGACTATGGAAGTCGCCCCTGGAACGTGCCCAGCAGGGCGATGCG
>NZ_PEGG01000167.1 GCF_002737765.1 Caulobacter sp. B11
CGGCCTCGGCGGCCAGGATCGCGGTCTGGGCGGCGGCGGCCTCGCGGGCGGTGTCCTCCACGGCCCGGGCCGCGACCACGGCCTCGTCCTGGGTGCGGGTCAGGGCGTCGCGGGCCTCGGTCCAGCGGGCGAACAGCACCGCGCCCTGCACGGCGCGGATCTCGGCCGACAGGCGCTTGTACTTCTCGGCCTGGCGGGCTTCGCGACGCAGGCGGGCCAGGGCCACTTCCAGCTCACGGGCCACATCCTCCAGCCGGGTCAGGTTGGTCTCGGCCGCGCGCAGGCGCAGCTCGGCTTCGTGACGCCGGGTGTGCAGGCCCGAAACGCCGGCGGCCTCTTCCAGGATGCGGCGGCGGTTCTGCGGCTTGGCGCCGATCAGCTCGCTGATCTGGCCCTGGCGGACCAGGGCCGGGGAATTGGCCCCGGTCGAGGCGTCGGCGAACAGCAGTTGCACGTCGCGGGCCCGGACCTCGCGGCCGTTGATGCGATAGGTCGAGCCCTCGCCCCGATCGATGCGGCGCACCACTTCCAGCACCGGATCGTCATTGAACTGGGCCGGCGCCGTGCGATCAGCGTTGTCGATGGTCAGGGTGACGTCGGCGTGATTGCGGGCCGGGCGGGCGCCGCTGCCGGCGAAGATGACGTCGTCCATGCCGCCGGCCCGCATGGCCTTGGCTGAATTGGCCCCCATCACCCAGCGCAGGGCTTCCAGCAGATTGGACTTGCCGCAGCCATTGGGGCCTACCACGCCGGTGAGGCCCGGCTCGATCCGGAACTCCGTCGGCTCGACGAAGGACTTGAACCCGGAAAGGCGCAGGCGCTGGAACTGCACGGACCGCGGGCCTCTAGGCCTTCGCCGCCGCGTCGATCACCTTGGCCAGGTCCTCGAACGACATGGCGGTCTCAAAGCGCTGGCCGTTGACGAAGATCGTCGGGGTGAACTGGATCCGGTCGCGCTGGCCGGCCGCGGCGATGCGGGCGTTGAGCGCGGCCAGCGCCGCCTTGTCGCCCATGGCCGCCTCGAACTGCGCCTCGGTCAGGCCGAACGTCTTGGCGATCTGCAACAGACCGTTCCACAGGTCGCCGCTTTCGAAGATTGCGGCCTGGCGGCGGAAGATGGTGTCGATTACCTGAAAATAGCGCGGCTCGCCGACCTTGAGCGCCAGCAGGAAGCCCGCGCCGGCGAACTCATAGGGCGGCGTCAGGAACTCGCGGAACACGTAGCGGACCTTGCCGGTGTCGATGTAGCGGGCCTTCAAGCGCGGAAAGACCGCCTCGTTGAAGTGGGCGCAGTGGCCGCACGACATCGAGGCGTATTCCACCAGCTGCACCTTGGCCTTGGGCGACCCCAGGACATGGTCGCCCGGCGCCGCCGGCAGGGCGGCGGCGCGCGCCAGACCGGGCATGGCCGCCAGGGCCAGTCCCGATCCGATCAGCGCGCGACGGTCCAGCACCATCGTCAGGGTTCCTACTTGCCGGCCGCGGCGATCGCGGTGTCCAGCTGTTCCAGGGTCACTTCGCCGCCGTCGTCGCCGCCGACCTTCTTGCCGTTGACGACGAAGGTCGGGGTGCCCCGGATATCGGCTTCCTTGGCGAACTTGACCGTGCGGTCGTTCATCGCCTTGAGGGCCTTTTCATCGCTAACGCAGGCCTTGAACTGGGCTTCGTCGAGACCCACCGACTGGGCGATGCGGGTCAGGCTTTCCAGAGGATTGGTGACCACTTCCATCTGCTGGCGATAGAGGGCGTCGAGCACCTCGAAATACTTGTCCTTGCCGGCGCAGCGCGCGACCAGGAAGCCGGCCACGGCCACATTCTCGGGCGCGGTCGGGAATTCGCGATAGACGAAATTGACCTTGCCGCTGTCGATATATTTGGCCTTGAAGGCCGGGAAGACATCGGCGCTCCAGCGGGCGCAGTGCGAGCAGGTGACCGAGGCGTACTCGACCACCGTGATCTTGGACGACGCATTGCCCAGGCTCATGTCGTCGGCGTTGACGCTTTCGGTCTTGGTGCAGCCGGCCAGGCCGACGGTCAGGGCCAGGGCGAGAAGCAGCCGGCTGGTCAGCGAACGCATGGGGATCTTCCTCGATCGTGAGCGGTGGAGTTAAGCGCGATTCTTTAGGCGGGGGAAAATGGCGCCTGTGAGGCCTCGCATGAGCGCAATCGACGGACGCTTGTCAATCATGGCTCACGGCGCAGCACGCCGCGCCCCAGCTTCAGCAAGGCGTCCTTCAACGGTCCTTCAGGCTGGCTGGCCAGGCCCTCGGCCAGGTCGCGCTCGCGGGCGGCGTCCAGCGGCGGCTTGCGGCGGGCCCGGACCGGCGCGGGCGGCGGCGTGGTCTTCAGCGGTCCCTGGACGATGCGCAGCCGGGTCACGGCGCCGCGCCCCAGCAGCAGGTCGAGGCGCGCGGTGATCTGCGGGGCCTGATGCTGGATCAAAGAGGCCACCGGCCCGTCGACCCGCAGTTCCAGGGTGCCGCCCTCGCCCGCCGTCCGGCTCTTGATGATCCGGACCGGCTCGGTGCGCCGGGCCAGGGTCTCGCCGACGATCTCGCGCCAGCGGGTCTGCAGGGCGGCCGGGCCCTGGCCGAAGCGCTTGTCCAGTTCCTTGAGCAGCGGTGCCAGGCTCTTGCCGGCCGGCGGCGGCGCGCGGAACTGCGGACGCGTGCGACGGCGCTTGAGGATCTCAAGGGCTTCTTCGGCCGTGGGCAGGGGGCGGCGCATGGGGAGAGAGTAGAACATCAACCGGGCGGATTGAACTAAATCCCGTTTCCCCGGCGAAGGCCGGGGCCCAGGTGAAACCCCCGAGCCGCTCCGGATGAATCTGGGTCCCGGCCTTCGCCGGAAGGTGGAGGGAGAGGGGGAAGCGCGCGCTCTTCCCAACGCGGAGGGTGGTCTGCCATACCAACCTCATGCTCGAGATCCCCGCCCTGCGCGCCGCCCTGCTGACCTGGTACGACGCCCAGGCCCGCGACCTGGCCTGGCGCACTGGTCCGACGGCCGGCAAGAGCGGCGCGCGCAGCGATCCCTACCGCGTCTGGCTGTCGGAGGTGATGCTGCAGCAAACCACCGTGCCGCACGCCACGCCCTACTTCCTGAGCTTCACACAGCGCTGGCCGACGGTGTCGGACCTGGCGGCGGCCGAGGACGGCGACCTGATGGCCGCCTGGGCGGGACTGGGCTACTACGCCCGCGCCCGCAACCTGCTGGCCTGCGCCCGGGCCGTGGCCAGCGAGCATGGGGGCGTGTTTCCCGATACGGAGGAAGGCCTTCGCGCCCTGCCCGGCGTCGGCGCCTATACCGCCGCCGCCGTCGCGGCCATCGCCTTTGACCGGGAGGCCAATGTGGTCGACGGCAATGTCGAGCGGGTCATGGCCCGGCTGTTCGCGGTCGAGACCCCCGTTCCAGACGCCAAGCCGGAGCTGAAGGCCCTGGCGGGCGATCTGGTCACGGCCGAGCGGCCCGGCGACTGGGCCCAGGCGCTGATGGATCTGGCGCGACGGTCTGCCGGCCTCGGGACCGCTCTGCGACCTCTGCCCTATCTCGGCCTGGTGCGCGGGGCTGAAGAGCGGCGCGCCGGAGACCTTTCCGCGCAAGACGAAAAAGGCCGGCCGGCCACGCCGCTATGGGGTCGCCTATGTGCTGACCCGCGGCGACGCCGTGGCCCTGGTCCGCCGTCCGCCCAAAGGCCTGCTGGCGGCATGTTGGGCCTGCCGACCAGCGACTGGCGCGGCGCGCCGTGGTCGGATGACGAGGCAGGGGCCGCTGCGCCCGTCGCCGCCAGCTGGCGCGACTTCGGGTCGGTGGAGCACGTCTTCACCCATTTTTCGCTGACGCTGCGGGTCTTCGCTGCGCAGGGAGACGGCGACTTCGTTTGGACGCTCCGCCAGGGCCTCGGTGCGCTGCCCAGCGTGTTCCTGAAGGCCGCTAGGGCAGGGCTGGAGCGGTTGGTCTAGTGAGGCTTGATCGCCTTGATGACATCCAGGAAAGTCGTTGCCGAAGACGCTCAGCAGGAAGGCGGCGATCACCAGGATCACCGAATAGGACAGGGCGCGACTACCCCGATCAACACGTCTTTCCATAGGGGGCGGCCCTGGACGAGGGCGTCGCGCTGGATAAATGGCGTCTCGTCTTGCACGACACTCTGAGCGTAGCTGAACAGCGCGCTGTCGGCGTTATCGCGAAAGGCTTTCAGCGTGGTGGGCGTCCACTGGCGGGAAAAACTCCGCAATTCCGTCAGGGTCGGCGCGCGCCCTTCCCTTGCCTTGTGGCTTATAAGCCATTCGCGCTTGGCCTGTTTGTAGAGTCCGTAGGCGATGAACCCGCCCATATCGTCGGGCGCGCGGACCAATTGATCGAAGACCGGATTGTGCTCGGCCAAAGTCATCCTAGCCTGGCCTATTTCCCCGCCAGCGCCAATTTGGCCCGAGCCAGGGCCCGCTCGTGCACGTCACGGCTCAGAGCGACGACCTTGCTGCCGTCAGGCCGCCGGAGGGTTTGAAAGACGCTGCCGGTCGCGGCATTCCGGAAGGAGACCGGACTGACCACGGCGCTGTCGGCCAGGATTTTCCCAAAACGGATCATAAGGTGAACATTGCCGAGGATTTCGCGATCACGCAAGTCCCCGGCCGGAAAATGAGACGTTCAGTTCATCCCCGCCCGCACCTGGGCGCGCAGCACGTCGATCGGGGCCAGGCCCTTGTCGGTCTTGAAGTGCCAGTAGGTCCAGCCGTTGCAGGCCGGGGCCGATTGCACCAGGGCGCCGATCTTGTGGATCGAGCCGGACAGGTCGCCGACCGTGATCGAACCGTCGGCCCGGATCTTGGCCGCGTGGGTCCCCTTGGCGCAGAACAGGGTGTCGCCGGGATTGAGCAGTCCGGCCTCGACGATATTGCCGAACGGCACGCGCGGCTCCGAGCGCTTGGAGCCCATGACGTCGAGGTCTTCCGGGGCGATCGGGATCACCTTGGCGATGCGGGTCTTGGCGTGGGCGATATAGTCGCTTTCGCGCTCGATGCCGACGAAGCGGCGGCCCAGGCGCTTGGCGGCCGCGCCGGTGGTGCCGACCCCGAAGAACGGATCCAGGATCACGTCGCCCGGCTTGGTGGTCGACAGGATCACCCGGTAGAGCAGAGCCTCGGGCTTCTGGGTCGGATGGGCCTTGTGGCCGTCGGCGCCCTTGATGCGCTCTTCGCCGGTGCACAGGGGGATGGTCCAGTCGGAGCGCATCTGCACCTCGTCATTGGCCATCTTCAGGGCGTCATAGTTGAAGGTGTAGCGCTTGGCGCCCTGGCTCTTGGAGGCCCAGATCAGGGTCTCGTGGGCGTTGGCGAAGCGGGTGCCCTTGAAGTTGGGCATCGGGTTGGACTTGCGCCAGACCACGTCGTTGAGGATCCAGAAGCCCAGGTCCTGCACGGCCACGCCGACGCGGAAGATGTTGTGATAGCTGCCGATCACCCAGATCGCGCCGTCGTCCTTGAGCACCCGGCGGGCGGCCTTCAGCCATTCGCGGGTGAACTTGTCATAGGCCGCGAAGCTCTCGAACTGGTCCCAGTGGTCGTCGACCGCGTCGACCTTGGAATTGTCGGGCCGCAGCAGGTCGCCGCCGAGCTGAAGGTTGTAGGGCGGATCGGCGAAGATCAGGTCGACCGACTTCTCGGGCAGGGCGTTCATCGCCTCGATGCAGTCGCCCTGAATAATGGTTTCTGGCCCGAAGGTCATGATCTCGTCCCGCACAAAACAGCTAACGGAATCATGGAGTCCCGTGGTTACGCGGTCATGAACGGGCATGGTTAGCGACAGGTTAACCTTGCGTCCCGCGCCCGGGCCGGCGGGATTACTCAAGGCCTAAGCCCCTGTCCTGACTCCGCTTTCGGAATCGCGCCCTCGGGCGGCGTCGGAATCGGCGGCCAGGTGTTTTTTCGCGCGGCGTCGGCTTTTTCAGGCCGGTCGTTGCTCAGGCCTGTCCGA
>NZ_PEGG01000168.1 GCF_002737765.1 Caulobacter sp. B11
TGTTCCTATCCGGGGTCCTGACGCCTCCGCGCCGGCACCGGGTTTGTTGCCAACGCCCGGGCTGTGTAGTGGTTCCTGCATTGATCGCGGCGCGAAGGGCGCTAAAGAGAGCGCCACCGACTCCCGACCGCGGGAGCGGCCCGCCTCAGCCCTGGGAGAGCGTCGATGACCGCACCGGCCAACACCATCACCGCCGACAAGAACGCCTTCTTCGGCGCCAGCCTGGCCGCGGCCGATCGCGACATCTTTGACCGCATCGGCCTGGAGCTGGGTCGCCAGCAAAACCAGATCGAACTGATTGCGTCGGAAAACATCGTCTCGCGCGCCGTTCTGGAGGCCCAGGGCTCGATCCTGACCAACAAGTACGCCGAGGGCTATCCCGGCAAGCGCTACTACGGCGGCTGCGAGTTCGTCGACGAGATCGAACTGATCGCTATCGAGCGCGCCAAGGCCCTGTTCGGGGCCGGCTTCGCCAACGTCCAGCCGCACTCGGGCTCGCAGGCCAACCAGGCGGTGTTCATGGCCCTGCTGCAGCCGGGCGACACCTTCCTGGGCATGGACCTGGCGGCCGGCGGCCATTTGACGCACGGCAGCCCGGCCAACCAGTCGGGCAAGTGGTTCAAGCCGGTGTCCTACAGCGTGCGCCAGCAGGACCAGCTGATCGACTATGACACCGTCGCCGAGGTGGCCGAGCGCGAGAAGCCCAAGCTGATCATCGCGGGCGGCAGCGCCTATAGCCGGCAGATCGATTTCGCCCGTTTCCGCGAGATCGCCGACAGCGTCGGGGCCTATCTGATGGTCGACATGGCCCACTTCGCGGGCCTGGTGGCCGGCGGCGTGTTCCCCAGCCCCATCCCGCACGCGCACGTGGTCACCACCACCACCCACAAGACCCTGCGCGGTCCGCGCGGCGGCATGGTGCTGACCAATGACGAGACCATCGCCAAGAAGGTCAACTCGGCCGTTTTCCCAGGCCTGCAAGGCGGTCCGCTCGAGCATGTGATCGCCGCCAAGGCGGTGGCCTTCGGCGAGGCCCTGCGTCCGGAGTTCAAGGCCTATGCCGCCCAGGTGATCGCCAACGCCCGCGCCCTGGCCAATGCGCTGCAGGGGCAGGGGGTCAATATCGTCTCCGGCGGCACCGACAGCCACCTGATGCTGGTCGACCTGCGGCCCAAGGGCGTGACCGGCCGCGACGCCGAGCACAGCCTCGAGCGGGCCAACATGACCTGCAACAAGAACGGCGTGCCGTTCGACACCGCCCCCTTCACCATCACCTCGGGCATTCGTCTGGGGACCCCGGCCGGCACCACGCGCGGCTTTGGTGAGGCCGAGTTCAAGCGGGTCGGCGAGCTGATCGGCGAGGTCGTCAACGGCCTGTCGGCCAACGGCGCCGAGGGCAATGGCGAGGTCGAGGCCAAGGTCCGTGAAGAAGTGCTGGCCTTGACGGCGCGGTTCCCGATCTACAATTAGTAGCGGTTGATCGGCCGGAGGGGCCCAGATTATGCGATGTCCGTTCTGCGGCCACGCCGAAAGTCAGGTGAAGGACAGCCGCCCGTCGGAAGACGGCGCGGCCATCCGGCGCCGCCGGGCCTGTCCGGAATGCGGTGGTCGCTTCACCACCTTCGAGCGGGTGCAACTGCGCGAGCTGACGATCCTCAAGCGCTCGGGGCGTCGCTCGCCGTTCGATCGCGAGAAGCTGGTGCGGTCGATTTCTTTGGCCATGCAGAAGCGGCCGGTGGACGCCGAACGCATTGAGCGGATGATCAACGGCATCGTTCGCCAGCTGGAAAGCATGGGCGAGACCGAGCTGCCGTCGTCGATCGTGGGCGAAATGGTCATGAAGGCCTTGAAGGCGCTCGATGATGTGGCCTATGTCCGCTACGCCTCCGTCTATCGCGACTTCAAGGAAACGAGTGATTTCGCGAAGTTTTTGGGCGAAGAAGGCCTGAGCGACGTCGCTGACGAAGAGCTTTAGGCGCTAGCTACGTTTCGGTTACGGTTTGGAGGCTATGGGATGAGAAGCCCGGTCCCGCCGGGGAGAGTTCAAGAACCATGGTCGAAGACAAGATCCGCCTGCTGATCGTGGAGGGCCGCCGTTATTCGGGCCTTTCCGACGCGCTGTTGCAAGGCGCCGTGGCGGCGATCGAGGCGCAGAACGTGGACTATGACGTCATCACCGTCTCCGAGGCGATGCAGATCCCTTGCGCTATCGCCCTGGCCGAAGAGGCCGGCCATCGGCCGGTCGGCGTGCGCTATGACGGCTTCGTCGCGCTGGGCTGCATCATTCGCGGCGAAACCTATCATTTCGAGATCCAGGCCAATGAGACCGCGCGCGGTCTGCATGACCTGACGATCGGCAAGCGTCTGGCCATCGGCTATGGCGTGCTGACGGTCGATGAAGAAGACCAGGCTTGGACCCGGGCCCGGGTCTCGGAAGGCGATCGCGGCGGCCACGCCGCGCGGCAGTGCATCGAGATCATCGCCCTGAAACGCCAGCTTCTGGGGCATGCGCGATGAGCAAGGGACGTATCCAGCCCCGCTCGGTCTCGCGACTGGCGGCCGTACAGGCGCTGTACCAGATGGAAGTTTCGGGCGTCGGTGTTGACGCCGTGGTTCGCGAATTCGCCGAGCACCGTTTTGACCGCGACGTCGGCGGCCCGGGCGAGGGCGATCAGCTGGCCGCCGCCGACGAGACCTTCTTCGCCGAACTGGCCAAGGGCGTCGTCGCCAACCAGGCCGCCATCGACCAGGCCATCGTCCGTCGACTGGCCTCGGGCTGGCGGCTGGAGCGCCTGGACGCCACGGCCCGCGCGGTGTTGCGGGCCGGCGCCTTCGAGCTGCTTCATCGGCTTGATGTTCCGACCGAGGTCGTGATCGACGAATATGTCGAGATCGCCAAATCGTTCTTCGAGGGCCCGGAAGCGGGCTTCATCAACGGCGCCCTGGACGCCATCGCGCGTGACTCCAGAGTCTGACGACGACTGGTTCGACGCACCGACGCCGGTCGCGGCGGCGGATGAGGACTCATGGTTCGACGCCCCCGCGCCCGCCCAGATCGCGCCGCCCGCCAATGAGTTCAATCTCATCGAGCGGCTGCTGCGGCCGCTGACGCGCGGCGACCCGGCGGCGCTGGACCTGCTTGACGACGCCGCCGTTCTGCCTTCGCGCCCGGGCTATGACCTGGTGATCACCAAGGACGCCATGGTGGCCGGGGTGCATTTCCTGGCCGGCGAGGAGCTGGACGTGGTCGCCAAGCGGCTGCTGCGCACCAATCTCTCTGATCTGGCGGCGAAGGCCGCCACGCCCTACGGCTATTTTCTGGCCGTCGGCTGGCCGTCCGCCACCACCCTGGAGGATCGCGAGACCTTCGCCCGCGGCCTGGCCGAGGACGGCGCGCTTTACGACGTCAGCCTGCTGGGCGGCGACACCGTCACCACCTCGGGCCCGATGGTGGTCTCGGCCACCTTCCTGGGCTGGGTGCCCAGCGGCGACGCGGTGCTGCGCCGTGGCGCGCGAGTCGGCGACCGCCTGATGGTCAGCGGGACGATCGGCGACGGCTGGCTGGGCCTGCTGGCCCACTGGGGCGAGGTCGAGGATCCCGACGGCGGGCTGGTGCGGCGCTATCGCCTGCCGCCCCCGCGCCTGGCCATTCGCGACGCCCTCAAGGCCTATGCCCGCGCCGCCGCCGATGTCTCCGACGGACTGCTCGCCGACGCGGCCCATGTCGCCCAGGCCAGCGGCCTGCGGGTTAATGTCGACCTGGACCGCCTGCCGCTGTCGCCCGGCGCCCGGAACTGGCTCAGCGCCCAGCCGGAAGCCGGCGAGGCGCGGATGTCGCTGGCTTCGGGCGGCGACGACTACGAGATCGTCTGCGCCGTCGATCCCACCGACGTGGCCGCCTTCCAGGCCGCCGCCATGGCTGCGGGCATCCCCGTGCGCGACATCGGCGAGTTCGTGGAAGGCGAGGGTATCTGCGCCCTGTTCAAGGGCAAGGACATCACCCCCGAACGGCTGGGCTGGCTGCACGGCTGAGCCGGGTCGCGGCGCGCCGGTAGCAAAGCCTCAAGCCTTGTCGGCTAGAGGGGAGGCATGACCAGCCTTCCCTTGACCCGTCGCCTGGCCCTCGGCCTGGCCCTGTCCGCCTTCGCGCTCGCCGCGACGCCCGTCCTGGCTTCGGACAAGAAGAAGGCCAAGGAAGGCGAGGGCGAGCCCAAGGTCGATCCCGTCATCAAGCTGCAGGCCATGGCCCTGCCGATCATCGCCAATGGCCGGGTGATGAACTACGTCTTTGTCGAGACGTCCCTGACCCTGTCGCCCAAGGCCGATCCGACCGCCTTCGCCGGCAAGGAGCCCTTGCTGCGTGACAAGATCGTCCGGCTGGCCCACCGCACCCCGTTCACCCGGCCCGACTCCTATGTCGCCCTGGACGAGGCCCGGTTGAAGGCCGCCATGATGCGCGAGGCGGTCGCTCTGGTCGGTCCGGGCAAGATCGCCGCGGTCACCATCGTCAAGCAAACGGCCAAGACGCGGATGGCTCCGCCCGTCCAGCCCGCCCAGCCCGCTAAACCCTAGTTCAGCCGCCGAACCCGCTTTTCCGCCAGCGGTTGCGCCCGCCGCGACCATTTGGCACTGTTCTCGCCTTGGCGTCGCACAGACGTCATTTCAGGGAGCAACGAGGGGGGGACGAGGCCTTAAGGCCCGCCCGCTGTTCCTGGCCAGGGGGCGGTCGTGTTTCGGCGTCCAGGGTCAGGCCGGCGGCCTTCCTCGCGATTGGAAACGCGAAGGGGCGATAGACCTATGAGTTCTTGGCTTTATGTGGCCATCGGGGCCGGGCTGCTGGCGGTGCTGTATGGCGCTGTACAGACGGCGAGCTTGATGCGGGCTTCGCCCGGCAATGCGAAGATGCAGGAGATCGCCGCGGCGATCCAAGAAGGGGCCCAGGCCTATCTGAACCGTCAGTACACGACGATCGCGATCGTCGGCGTGGTGGTCATCGCTCTGTTGAGCTTCTTCTTCAAATCCTGGGAGCAGCCGGTCGGCTTCGCCCTTGGAGCCCTGCTTTCGGGCGCCGCCGGCTTCGCGGGCATGCTGATCTCGGTCCGCGCCAATGTCCGCACGGCCCAGGCCTCGTCCGAGAGCCTGGCCGCGGGCCTGAAGATGGCCTTCACCTCCGGCGCCGTCACCGGCATGCTGGTGGCCGGCTTCGCCCTGATCGGCGTGGCGGGCTATTTCGCCGTGCTGCTGCAGACCGGCCATGCCGGCACTGACCGGGTGGTCGTCGATTCGCTGGTCTGCCTGGGCTTCGGCGCCTCGCTGATCTCGATCTTCGCCCGTCTGGGCGGCGGCATCTTCACCAAGGGCGCCGACGTCGGCGGCGATCTGGTGGGCAAGGTCGAGGCCGGCATTCCGGAAGATGACCCCCGCAACGCCGCGACCATCGCCGACAATGTCGGCGACAATGTCGGCGACTGCGCCGGCATGGCCGCCGACCTGTTCGAGACCTATGCGGTGACCACGGTCGCCACCATGGTCCTGGCGGCGATCTTCTTCCGCGGCACCGAAGCGGTGTCGTCGATGATGCTGCTGCCCTTGGCCATCTGCGCCGTCTGCATCGTCACCTCGATCCTCGGCTCGTTCGCCGTGCGTCTGGGCAAGAAGCAGAACATCATGGGCGCCCTCTATCAGGGCCTGATCGTCACCGGCGTCCTGTCGATCCCGGCGGTCTATTATGTGATCCACCAGCTGGTGCCGACCGCCGTCACCGTCGGCGACCGCAGCTTCGACGCCAACGGCCTGTTCTTCTGCGGCCTGGTCGGTCTGGCCGTCACCGCCGCCATCGTCGTGGTCACCGAATACTATACCGGCACCAACTACCGCCCGGTGAAGTCGGTGGCCCAGGCCAGCGTCTCGGGTCACGGCACCAATGTGATCCAGGGTCTGGCCATGTCGCTGGAATCCACGGCCCTGCCGGCCCTGACCATCATCGTCGGCATCCTGGTGACCTACAATCTGGCCGGCCTGTTCGGCATCGCGCCTGCGCACCACCAACTCGTCGCACTATGCTGTCGCTGGCGGGCTTCATCGTCGCCCTGGACGCCTTTGGTCCGGTCACCGACAACGCCGGCGGCATCGCCGAAATGGCGGGTCTGC
>NZ_PEGG01000169.1 GCF_002737765.1 Caulobacter sp. B11
TCGAGAGGGGAGCCTGACCCGCTACGGGGCGGTCACCGAGGATGGTCGGGGCGAGACAGCCCAGGCCATCGTCATCGCCCTGCGCGGCGCCGACGCCAAGGCCGTGGTCCAGCGCGTCGAGGCCCGCCTGGCGGAACTCCAGCCCTCTCTGCCGCCCGGCGTCCGGATCAGCCCGTTCTACAATCGCTCGGAGCTTATCGAGCGCGCGACCGGCACGGTGACCCATGCCCTGCTGGAGGCCACAGTACTGGTGGTCCTGCTGTTGCTTCTGTTCCTGGGCGACCTGCGGGCGGCCACCGTCGTGGCCCTGACCCTGCCCCTGTCGGCGCTGGCCACCTTCCTGCTCATGCGCACCTTTGGCCTTTCGGCTAACCTGATGAGTCTGGGGGGGCTGGCGATCGCCATCGGCATGCTGGTCGACGCCGCCGTCGTGGTGGTCGAGAACACCGTCGAGCGCTTGGACAAGCCCGAGATTACCGGATCTCGCCGACTGCATGTGATCTTCGAGGCGGTGAAAGAGGTGGCCACACCGGTCGTCTCCGGCGTTCTGATCATCTGTCTCGTATTCCTGCCGCTGCTCAGCCTTCAGGGCTGGAAGGCAAGCTGTTCGCGCCGGTGGCCCTGACCATTGTGTTCGCGCTTGGCGCGTCCCTGCTGCTGTCCTTCACGATCATCCCGGTTCTGTCTTCGCTGATGATCAAGGCGCGGCCGCACCACGAGTCCTGGCTGATGCGCCGGGTTGGCCCTTTCTATTCGCGGCAGCTGGACAAGGCTCTGGCGCGCCCGCTGCCGGTTCTGGGCGCGGCGGGCGGGGGCATGGCCCTGGCGGTCGTCGCCTATCTGCTGATCGGCAAGAGCTTCATGCCCACCATGGATGAGGGGGCGATCCTGATGCAGCTGGCCAAGCTGCCCTCGATCAATCTTGACGCCAGCGCCAGCCAGGACATGGCCGTGCAACGGGCGATCCTGGCGAGGGTCCCGGAGGTCAAACGGATCGTCGCCCGTGTCGGCTCCGACGAACTGGGGCTCGACCCGATGGGGCTCAACGAGACCGACAGCTTCCTGGTGCTGGCCGACCGCAAGGATTGGCGCCGCAAGGACAAGGTCTGGCTCACCGAGGAGATCCGAAAGGTCGCCGCCGAATTCCCCGGCATCGACGCCACCTTCACCCAGCCGATCGAGATGCGGGTGTCGGAGATGCTGACGGGCAGTCGAGGGGATCTGGCGGTCAAGGTGTTTGGCCCGGACCTGAAAACCCTGGGCGAGCTTTCGACGGCCATCGAGACGAGCCTGAAAGCCACGCGCGGGGCGGCCGACGTCTATACGGTTGCTGGCGACGGCGTGTCCTATCTGCAGTTTGACGTCGATCGCGGCGCGGCCGTTCGCTCGGGTCTTTCGGTCCAGGCGATCCAGGCGGAACTGCGAGCCCAGCTTGAGGGCTCCAACGCCGGCGTGGTGTTCGAACCTGGCCGACGGACGCCGATCATCGTGCGGGGCCTTCAGAACCTTCGCGATGACCCCAACGCCTTTCTCCAGACCCAGATCGCGACCCCGGACGGCGGTCTGGTGCGCGCGGCCGATGTGGCCAGGGTCGCGCGGCGCGAAGGGCCGGTGAAGATCGATCGCGAGAACGCGTCGCGCTTTGCGGTCATTCAGGCCTACGTCTCCGGCAGGGACCTTGTCGGCTTCGTCAAGGAAGCTCAGGCCAATGTCGCCCGTGACGTTCCATTGCCCCAGGGCTACCGACTGGTTTGGGGAGGACAGTTTGAAAATCAGAAGCGGGCCGCGGCGCGACTGGGCGTCGTCGTTCCCGCCAGCCTCGCCCTGATCTTCCTGGTGCTGTTCGTGACCCTCCGGTCGATCCGCCAGGCCCTACTGATCCTGGCCAATATTCCTTTCGCCATGATCGGCGGCGTTGTCGCCCTCTGGATGTCGGGAGAATACCTGTCGGTTCCAGCTGCCGTGGGCCTGATCGCGCTTCTCGGCATCGCGGTGTTGAACGGCCTGGTGCTGGTCTCGCACTTCAATGAACTGCTTGACCGCGGTCTGGACCTTCAGCGGGCGATCGTTGAAGGCGCGCGTCGCCGGCTGCGACCGGTTCTGATGACCGCCAGCATCACCGCGCTTGGGCTCGTGCCCCTGCTGTTGGCCAGCGGTCCAGGGTCCGAGATCCAGCGGCCGCTCGCGATCGTCGTTGTCGGCGGCCTGATCACCTCGACGCTGCTGACCTTGATCCTTTTGCCCATTCTCTATCGCCGGTTTGGTCTGGAACGCGGCGCCGCTATCGAGGAGTCCGCGTCGTGATCCGCCGTATTTTGACCCCCGGTCTCTTTGCTGCCTTGGCAGTGGCGACAACAGCGTCTGGAGCCGAGCCGACAGGCTTCGTGAGGCCTTCCTTTCTGCCGTCTGATACCGCAATCCTGACGGTGCTCGATGCGTCGCCAGCCTTGGCCGAGGCCCGCGCGGGCCTGCAAGGCGCGCGGGCCCAGGCCCGGATGTTCGCTGCGGGCGATCACGAATTCGTTGGCTCTCTGACCAGCGATCGTCGCCATGTGCGGGGAGAGGGAGACTATGCTGAATGGTCCGCCCAGGTCAGCCGTGGCTGGCGGTCGCAGGGAAAGCGCGCGCTGGATTTGAATGTGGGCGCGGCTGGCGAACGTGCAGCGAGCGACTTGATCGAGGATGCGCGTCATCAGGCCTCGCTTCAGTTTGCGAGCCTTTGGGTAGGTTGGCTCGAGGCCGAAGCTCTCGCTGAGATCGATCGCCGAGAGTTGGATACTTATGAGCGTGATCTTATCGCCCTGACGCGCCGAGTAGAGCTCAAAGACGCAGCGCCACTTGAGCGAGATCAGGCCCTGGCGGCTACGGCGCGCGCGAAATCTGCCGCGACAATGAGTTGGGGTGCGGCGCAAGCCATTCGAAGCGAATTGGATACGATCTATCCACAGCTTACCCCGGTCCGGGCGCCCGCGCTGCCGGCACCTTCGGCGCCGCTACGGCCGTTTGAAGTCTGGCTGACCGTAATCCCTCAGCGCAGCCATGAGATCACGATCGCCAGGGCCTTGGCTGATCGCGAGGTTGCGCTCTCGCGCCGCGCAAAGCTGGATCAACGGCCCGATCCTACCATCGGCCTTCGCACCTTCAACGAGAGAGGTGGGGCTGAAACCGGATTGGGCATAGTTCTGTCCATCCCTTTGGGCGGCACTTTGCGTTCGGCGGCTGCTGAGCGGCAAGCGGCGGCCGCTTCGGCGGCAGAGGCGCGTTATTCACGGGTAGTCAGAGCCGTCGATCTTTCGGCAAAGCGTGACGTGATTGAAGCTCGCTCGAGTCTTTTGGCCTGGGACGATGCCGAAGGTGCAGTTCGGGCCGCCAGTTTGGCCGCGAGCAGAATTCAGCGCGCCTATGAGTTGGGAGAACGGGATCTGACTGATCTTCTCGTGGCAAAGCGGCAAGGCTTTGAGGCCCAGCGGCTGGAGATGCGAGCTCGCTCTGCAGCGCATGCGGCACTTCTACGTTTGGCGCTGGACGCCCACGAACTCTGGCTTTCTGAACTAGGAGAAGCACATTGAAGGTCCGGTGACCTGCCCCTGATTTTTTCCTCCAGGCGGAGCTAGAGTCCGACCCTTGAGAGGACGGACATGAAGCGATCGAGATTTACGGAAGAGCAGATCATCGGGATCCTGCGGGAGAACGAGGCCGGGGCGAGGGCGGGTGATTTGGCCCGCAAGCACGGCGTGTCGGAGGCCCAGCGGCTGAAGGCGCTGGAGGACGAGAACCGGCGGCTCAAGTCGTTGCTGGCCGACGCCATGCTCGACAAGGCGGCGTTGAACGAGCTGCGTTATTACAGCGGTTTATCGAGACGCCCCGAAGCGACGTTTGGGGCGAATCCCTGCAAATTCGGACAATTGCCCTGTTATCAGGGAAATGGCGTGCGAGCTGAGACGAGTGTTTTTGCCGCAAACCTGAGCGGCCGTCAGTGCGCCTGAGAATGCGCCGGTCCAGTCAATGATATTTGGCTTCTATTCAGAGGTTTCGTGTCGCCTAAGTCAGATTTCGGCGCACAGGCATTTGAATAGTCGCATGAAAATATGCGCTATCTCTTCTCAGCGAATAATTGAGGAGTGGGTGGCGGTGAGAGAGGGATTCGAACCCTCGTTAGGCTTTCACCTAAACACGCTTTCCAAGCGTGCGCCATCAACCACTCGGCCACCTCACCCTGCGCACCAGTTCCCCGGGAGCGGTTGAGGCCCCCGGCGCGGGAGGGCGCAATATACTCATGGCGAACGCCGGGGCAAGCGGCCATGCGGGGTGAAACCGCGCTCATCCGCGCCTATATCACCGGACAGAGATTTCCAGCCGAGGCCGCCCCATGCTGTTCGCCAAGAAGACGCACGAACTCCCGACCGCCGAGACCGCCCTGCCGGGCCGCGAGGCGGCCATTCCGACGGCCGTGAGCCATTTCATCAACGGTCACCCTCTGAAGGGTCCCTATCCGGAGGGGCTGGAGACCGCCGTGTTCGCCATGGGCTGTTTCTGGGGCGTCGAGCGGATCTTCTGGCAGGTCCCCGGCGTGTGGGTCACCGCCGCCGGCTATGCCGCCGGAGTGACGCCCAACCCGACCTATCAGGAGGTCTGCAGCGGCGGCACCGGCCATACCGAGGTGGTGCTGGTGGTGTTCGATCCCCGGATCGTCACCTATGAGGCTCTGCTCAAGACCTTCTGGGAAAACCACGACCCGACCCAGGGCATGCGCCAGGGTAATGATGTCGGCACCCAGTACCGTTCGGCGATCCTGGCCACCAGCGACGCCCAGGTCGCTGCGGCCGTGGCGTCCAAGGGCGTCTATGGCCAGGCCCTGGCGGCCCGGGGCCTGGGCGCGATCACCACGCAGATCGCCGCCGCCGGCCCGTTCTATTTCGCCGAGGACTATCACCAGCAATATCTGGCCAAGAACCCGGGCGGCTATTGCGGCATCGGCGGCACCGGCGTGACCTGTCCGATCGGGGTCGGCGTCGAGGCCTCTTGACCCCAGCCGCCTTTCACGCCGCCGCCATCGCCCTGCCGGGCGCGACGCTCAGCGTCCAGTGGGGCGACAGCCAGGTCTACAAGGTGGGCGGCAAGATGTTCGCCGTGCTGGGCGGGGCGGTCGGCGACGGCGGCTTTTCGTTCAAGGCCAGCGAGGTGGCGTTCGCGGTGCTGACGGAGGCCGGGCTCGCCCGGCCGGCCCCCTATCTGGCCCGGGCCCAATGGCTGCTGATCGCGGACCTGGCGGGGCAGGATGAGGATGAGGTCGTCGGGTGGCTGGTCCAGGCCCATGCCCTGGTCGCCGCCAAGCTGACCCGCAGGGCGCGGGCCGAGCTCGGTCTGGCGTGACGGCCCGTCTCTCCTTCGTGAGGCCGAAGGGCGTCTCTAGCCCTGGTCGCCCCGGTCCTGGGTCAGGTGCCGCCCAGGAATGACCGGCTGCTGCTCGAGGATCTGGCGTACCCGGCGCACGGCGATCGAGGCGCGGCTGCGGCGCTGGCGCCAGAGCAGCAGGGCCATGGCGCCCGAGACCGCGACGATGAAGGCGATGGGCCCCAGCAGCCAGGCCGCCGCCGCCAGGGCGAAATAATAGCCGCGCACGCCGGTGTTGAAGGCCGACAGGGCCGGGTTGAGGATGCCGCCGGTCGCCTCGGCATAGTCGCTCAGCACCGCGAGCGGCGCGCCGTTCGGCGTGGCCCCGATGGCGGCCAGGCAATAGTTCATCTGGCGGATCGACCAGATGAAGTCGAGCAGGCCCCGGGCCAGGGTGATCAGCACCAGGCCCAGCTTGATCTGGAACATCAGCGACGAGGCCGGGGCCAGCACCGCCAGGCCCTCGATGGTCTTCCAGGCCTTGTCGCCGCCGAACAGCACGCCGGCGGCGGCGGCGATCAGGATCAGGTTGCTGGAGGCGAAGAAGCTGGCCGAGTTCAGCGCATGGCCCAGCAGCTGGCCGTCGAGCAGCGGCACCTCGCGCAGCGACATCTCGCTCATCCAGCGGCGGCGGATCACCGTCATGTCGGTATTGATCACATTGCCGCCTTCGCCCAGGCGCTTGAGCAGCGGCTCGTAGAACAGCCAGCAGAAGGCGAACAGGGTGAGGGCGGCGATGTCGAGGATCGGCATGGGGGAAGTCTAGGACCCAGGGGGAGTCGGGGGAAGGCCCCGTCAGTCCTCGAGGATCAGGCTGTGGTCGCGACTGTCGCGCAGGCGCCAGGCGATCAGGCAGCCGATGGCCATCATGCCCGACAGGTAGAGATAGAAGCCGCTCTCCATGCCCTCGTTCTTGAACCACAGGGCGACATATTCGGCGGTGCCGCCGAACAGGGCGTTGCCGATCGCGTAGGGCAGGGCCACCCCGAGGGCGCGGACATGGACCGGAAACAGCTCGGCCTTCACCACGGCGCTGATCGAGGTATAGGCCGATTGCACCACCAGGGCCGCGAAGATCAGCAGGAAGGCCACGACCGGATCGGTGGCCTTGGCCACCAGGCTGAAGATCGGCCAGGCCAGGATCGCCCCGCCGCCAAAGGCGATGATCAGCATCCGCCGGCGCCCGACCTTGTCGGACATCCAGCCGAACAACGGCTGGATCAGCATGAAGCCGACCAGGGTGGCCAGGTTCACCGCCCCGGCCATCGGCTTGGAAAAGCCGGTGGTGTTGGTCAGGAACTTCAGCATGTAGGTGGTGTAGGCATAAAAGGCCAGCGAGCCGGCGGCGGTCAGGCCGATGATGGCCAGGGCCTCGCGCGGGTGGTCGCGGAACATGGAAAGGGTCTCGGCGCGCGGCGCGCCGGCGGCCTTGGCGGCGGTGAACGAGGCCGACTCGTGCAGGCCGGCGCGGATCCAGAACACGATCACCGCCAGGGCCGCGCCGATGAAGAACGGAACGCGCCAGCCCCAGGCCGACAGCTCCGCCGGGGTCAGGGTCGCCTGCAGGATCACCAGCACCAGGGCGGCGACCAGCTGGCCCATGATCAGGGTTACATATTGGAACGACGACCAGAAGCCGCGGCGCTTCTTGCCGGCCATTTCGCTCATATAGGTGGCGCTCGCCCCGTATTCGCCGCCCACCGACAGGCCCTGCAGGATGCGGGCGGCCAGCAGGATGGCAGGGGCGGCGGGGCCGATCTCATTGAAGCCGGGGGTCAGGGCGATGATCAGGGAACCCACGCTCATCAGCGCGACGGCCAGGGTCAGGGCGGCGCGGCGACCAGCGCGATCAGCGTAGAGGCCCATCAGCCAGGCCCCCACGGGGCGGGCCAGGAAGCCCACCGCGAAGATGGCGGCGGTCTTCATGAACTGGGCGGTCTGGTCGCCCTCGGGGAAGAAGACCTTGGCGAAATAGATCGAGAAGGCGGCGTAGGCGAACCAGTCGTACCACTCGACCAAATTTCCGGCCGAGCCGCCGAGGATGGCCCTGGCCCGGCTGGCCGCGCTGGTCTGGGTGGTCGATGTCGGGACGCTGGGCGTTGCGCTGCCGGTGTCGTTCATGCCGTTCCGGTCCCCGCCCCTGATTGGCGGCGACCTTAGGCGAACGGCGCGCGATTAGCCAAGTGCGGAGCCTGTCATCGCCCGGCGGGTCCGGACGATGACAGGGCGTGGTCAAGGCGGGCTTGGAGGTCGAGAGCCCCTAGAGTCGACCCATCAGGACCAGGATGATCAGGATCACGAGGATCAGGCCCAGACCGCCGCTGGGGAAATAGCCCCACGACTTGCTGTGGCCCCAGGTGGGCAGGGCGCCGATGAGGGCCAGAATGAGGATGATGATGAGAATTGTGCCGAGCAAGTTCCGTCTCCCTTGAAGCGTGAGGAGGGAATGCGGTCGGTGCTGTGAAGGTTCCGGACCCGGTCGGAAACGCCTAGGTGATGTCCTCGGCCTTGCGCAGCCCGTTGGCCCACAGGGCGCCGATCACCGCGCCCTTGACGCGTGGCAGCAGCAGCAGGGTCAGACCCAGAAGCGGCAGGACGGTCAGCGGCACCACCAGCGTCGGCGACATCTTCCAGATGAACGGGAACAGCAGCAGCGGCGCCACGAACAGGTGGCCGATGATCAGGATGGTGAAATAGGCCGGACCGTCATCCGCGGGATAGGCGGCCAGATGGTGGCCGCAGACCTCGCAATCGAGATCGACCTTGAGGTATTTCGAATAGAGGCGGCCCTCTCCGCAGTTGGGGCAGCGATGCCGGATTCCACGCTTGATGCCGGTCAGGACGGAAGGAGGAGGGGGCGATTTCATGCAGCTCATATGGCTCCGGCGATCGGCGTATGGAAGAGTACGCAAGGTCGCACTTTCTATTTCCGCTCAATGATGCCGGCCTGTTTCGGAAGCAAGACGAAAGGTTTCGCCAATAGCGAGAGCGGCGGGGCCGAGGGCAAGGTTAAGCTTAAACTGTCGTTTACCAAGCCTGTCTGGCCATGCAGGCGCAAATGAGGCCATTTGCTGGCGGCGCCGCGGCGGCAGGGTGCGTTTAGATTAAGAATTGTCCCCGGTCGGGCGCGGCGCGAACCCGGCCGGCCGCGCTCGCAACCCTGGGGAATGCGACTATTTGGCGTCGCGAGCCGTGTCGCTGACGGCGCGTCCGGCGGCTGAAACGTCCTTGCCGACGCCCTCGAGGGTGTTGCAGGCCGACAGCATCAGGGCGGCCGTCGCGACGGCCAGGATCATCATCTTGCGCATGGGGATATCCGGTTTGAAGAAGGGCGGCGAAGCTTAACCGGCGAAGGTCGTGAACGACAAGCCAGCGCCGGCG
>NZ_PEGG01000170.1 GCF_002737765.1 Caulobacter sp. B11
CTTCGAGCCGGCTCAGTCCAGCAGCGGCGACCAGGCCGGATCCGAGGCCGCGCCCTGATAGGCGGCGGGGCGCCAGGATGCGGCCGGTGATGTCGACGGTCACAGGCGCGGCGTACCGGTGGCCTCGCGGAGATAATCAGCACCCGGCCGTTCGGGCCCAGGTCGGACCTTCATCCAGATAGCTGGTGGTCAGCAGGCGCTCATCCGGCGCCATCGGGTCGCATGACGCCGAGTGGAACTTGCGCCGGCCTGCTTGGTGAAGGCGATGAAGTCGCCGCGCGGGCTCCAGACGGGGGTGGTGTAGCGTCCACCGCCGCCGAGATCCGCCGCACGCCCGAGCCGTCGGCGTTCATCACATAGAGCTGGCCTGGCCGCCGCGATCGGAGTTGAAGACGATCTGCTGCCATCCGGCGAGACGACGGCGAGGTGTCGATGGCCGGGTCGGTGGTGATGCGGGTGGGCGCGGGTGCGCAGGTCCAGCACGTAGATGTCGCTGTTGCCGGCCTCTCGACGAACGCCACCTTGGTTCCGTCGGGCGAGAAGCGCGGCGCGAAGACCATGCCGGGGAACTTGCCCACCGTTTCCTGGCGGGCAGTGGCCAGGTTCAGCAGATAGATGCTCGAGCCCGTCGGCCGCAGGGCCATGTAGGTGATCTCCTGGCTGGTGGCCGAGAAGCGCGGGGTCATGACGATGTAGGAGCCGTCGGTCAGGTACTGGGGATTGGCCCCGTCCTGGTCCATGATCGCCAGCTTCTTGATCCGGGCCAGCTTGCCGCCGCTCTCGGCGACGAACACCACGCGGGTGTCGAAATAGCCCTTCTCGCCGGTCAGGCGCTCATAGACCGCGTCGCTGATCTTGTGGGCCACCCGCCGCCAGTTCTCGGCGGTCGAGGTGAACTGCAGGCCCAGCAGCTGCTGCTGGGAAAACACGTCCCACAGGCGGAAGTCGACGCGCAGCGACCCATCGGCCGCCACCGTCACCTGGCCGTTGATCAGGGCCTGGGCCCCGGTGCCCTGCCAGTCGGGAAAGCGCGGCTGCATGTTCACGTCGGCCAGCTTGTCGGGCACGCCCTGGATGTTGAGCGGCAGGAACAGGCCCGAGCGCTCGAGATTGCCGCTGATCACCGCGGCGATCTCGCCGCCGCGCGCGCCGCCGCCGGAGAAGGCGGGGATGGCCAGGGGCATCGGCTTGACCGCGCCCTTGTCGATGTCGACCTCGATCTGGGCCAGGGCGCGGCCGGGCGCGGCGGCGGCCAGTCCCATGGCCAGGACGGCGGCGGCAAGGGCGAAGAGGGTCTTCAAGCTCATGGTCCGGTCCTTCTATCGAGCCGCGCAGGCGTCGCGCGCCTTGAAGTTCAGATTCAGCGACGGCCCATAATAGTCTGGAGGAAGGCCTTCGAAGGGCGCCGATTGATAGACGGCCCGAATGGCCCGTTCGGCGGCGGCGCGGACCACGGGGTCATTGGCGCGCTCGGCCTCGGCGGCGGTCACCTGGCCGCTGATCCTGCCGGCCGTCGTCAGCTTGAAACTGACCCTGACCTGCACCGCGCCGCCGCCTTCGACCTCGCAATTGGGATTCCACCGCCGCTGGATCTCGTCCTTCATGCCCGCGATCGCGGCCGCCTGCAGCGCGGTGGCGGCCCCTGCGGCCGGCCGGGCCTCGGTCGCGGTCTCGGCGCGGGCCGGACCCTTGGCGGCGTTGGCGACGGGCTTGCCCTTGGCCTGAGGGGTCTTGGCCAGGGTCTTTTCCAGCGAGGCGAAGAAGTCGTTGTCGGCCTTGGGGCTGGGCAGCGGCTTCTTGGGAGTCGGCGTCGGGGTCGGCGCGGGCTTGGGCGGCGCGGCCGGCGAGGGCTGGGGCGTCGGCGCGGGGATCGGGGCCGGGGGCTCGGGCGTCGCCTCGGGGGTGACCTCCTCGGCCTGGGCGGTCTGGTCGACGGCGTCCTGGACGGCCGGCCGCACATTGGTCGGGCCTTCGGTGACGATGGTCACCGGCACGGTCTCGCCGATGGTCACCGGCTTGCTGGCGCGGGGGGGCAGGCCGATCAGGATCGCGACGGCGACCGCTCCGTGCAGGGCGACCGAGCCGACCAGGGCCGGCGAGAGGTTGTTGCGGGTTTCGCGGCTCATGCCGGACCGCTCACTGGGCCGGACGCAGGCCGACGTCGGTCGCGGCGACTTCGGCCTTCGCCGGCGCTACGCCCGATGACGGGCCGCCGGTGTCGGTCAGCAGGTTGATCTTCGAGAAGCCGGCGTTGGACAGGCCGGCCATCACCTGGGCGACGGTGGCGTAGGAGGCCTGACCATCGGCGCGCACGAAGATCGGCTTGTCGTAGCCGTCGCCGGCCACGGCGCTGATCCGGGGCGCCAGCTCGCCGAATGGGACCACGGCCTCGCCCAGATAGACCGAGCCGTCGGCCTTGATCGACACCGTGATCGGTTCCTGCTGGTTCTGCAGGGCCGCGGCCTCGGTCTTGGGCAGCTCCAGCGGCACGCCGGCGGTCAGCAGGGGCGCGCTGATCATGAACACGATCAGCAGCACCAGCATGACGTCGACCAGGGGGTGACGTTGATCTCGGACAGGGCGCCCCTGCCGCGGCGACCGCGACGGCGGCGACCCCGACCGCCGCCGGTGGCGAAGGCGTCATTGGCGGACATGGCCATCGGATCAGACCCGCTCGGCCAGGCGGCGCTGGATGGCGGTCGACAGATCGTCGGCGAAGTTCTCAAGTCGCCCGGCGTACTTGCCCGCGTCG
The DNA here is from genome assembly GCF_002737765.1 of Caulobacter sp. B11. Lineage (GTDB taxonomy): Bacteria > Pseudomonadota > Alphaproteobacteria > Caulobacterales > Caulobacteraceae > Caulobacter. Next base: position 2,753 of record NZ_PEGG01000170.1, read on the forward strand.
GTCGAGAACTTGTTGTAGGCGATATAGGCCGGAATGGCGGCGATCAGGCCGACGGCGGTGGCGAACAGGGCCTCGGCGATCGACGGGGCGACCACGGCCAGGGAGGTGTTCTTCGACAGGGCGATGTTCTGGAAGGCGTGCATGATGCCCCAGACCGTGCCGAACAGGCCGATGAACGGCGAGGCGGTGGCGACGATGGCCAGGCTGCCGAGGCCGTCCTCGGCCTTGGCGGTTTCGCGGGCGATCTGGGTGTCCATCATCCGGTCGATCCGCTGGACCAGAAAGGCCGTCTGGCCTTCACCGAGCGCGCCCTTGGCCTTGGCGTCGCGCCATTCCTTCAGCGCGGCCTGCAGCATGCGGGGCAGGACGTGGCGCGGATGGGCCCCGGCCTCGCCGGCGATGTCCTCGAGCGAGCGGCCTGAACCGACCTGATCCTCGAACCGGCCGGCGGCGCGGTTGAGGGCCGAGAAGCGAAACAGCTTGTCGATGATCACGGCCCAGGATCCCAGCGAGGCCAGGATCAGTCCGATCATCACCGCCTTGACCACCCAATCGGCCTGGAGAAACAGCGCGAGGAAAGAGAAGTTCTGCGGGGCGGCGGCGTCCATGCGGGGTCCTGTTTCCGTTCGGGCGTCAAGATAGCGAGCGCTTAACTGACATGAAGCGCGGCAATGTTGAAACTATGACAATCGGGGCGCGAAAGGGATTTTTGGCGGCGCCGGGGCCGTCAGCCCGCGAACCAGGGCGTCAGGGCGGCGACCATGTGGGGCGTCGGCTTACGCGGCCGGCCGTCCATCGAGATGCACACCGCCTCGACCACCGCCTGGGCGATCAGTTCGTCGCCGCGCGTGATCCGCTGCGAGACGTAGAGGCGCGGCCCCTTGACCCGGTCATAGGTGGTGCGCACCAGCAGGGCGTCATCGATGCGGGCGGCGCGCTTGAAGTCGATCTCCATCCGGGTGATCGCGAACCCGGTGTCGGCCTTGGCCAGCTCGGTGTGCGAGACGCCCACCAGCCGGAAGAAGTCGCTCCGCGCCCGCTCGAAATAGCGCAGGTAGTTGGCGTGATAGACGATGCCGGTGAAGTCGGTGTCCTCGTAATAGATGCGCACCGGCAACTGGTGTTCGCGACCCTCGAAGACCCCGGCGGTGGGAAGCTGCTTGTCCAAGGCGTCGCTCACGGTTGACTGGTCTCCATGACCCGGATCGAGTCGGTTACTGGGCCATGGCGAATTGGATGCTGATCGTCTGGTTGTCGCCGACCCGCCCTGCGCCTTCCTGGGATTGGCCGACGCTGGCGACCCGAAGGATCGGTTGCGAGCCGGGCGCGCCCGGCGGCTGGTTGCGCAGGGACGACAGCATCGGCTTGGCGGCGATCAGGGCGCGATAGAAGCCCGACGAGCGCTGCAGGGCCAGCACGGCGGCCTGCTGACCATCCGGGGTCGAGGCGTCGAAGCCGGTCTGGGCCACGACATTGGCCAGGGCCAGCTTGCCCTGGTCGCTGTTGCAGTTGGTCTGCGGACCGCCATAGGACAGGCAGGGCAGGCGGCGCGCCAGGGTCTCGGCGACCTGGCCGGCGATCCGCGCCCCGTCGGGCGACAGCTCGGCCGTGCCGGCCATGAACAGTTGCTCGGCCTTGAAGGACAGGGCTCCGCCGGCGACGTCGCCCTGAACCGGCGCGCCCACGTCGCGCAGGTCGGCGTCCAGGCTGGCCATCAGCTGGCGCTGCGCTTCTTCCAGGGCCAGCGAGGTGGTGGCCTGGCCCAGGCTGTTGAACGAGAAGCAGCGCTTCTCGGTGCTGGGTCCGTCGCCGGTCGCGCTGAGCAGGGTTTCGGGCACGCACAGCACCCGGGCCTTGTAGTCGATCTCGACCTGGGCCTGGCGCGGCTGCAGGTCGCCGGCGGTCTGCAGCAGGGCCGCGGTTTCGGGATGCTTGGCGTTGGTCAGGGCGGCGGTGGTCGAGCTGAACTGCAGCGCGAAATAGCTCAACATGATGATGAAGATGAAGATCACCCCGACCATCATGTCGGTCATCGAGACGTAATAGCTTTCGCCTTCCTCGACATCGACGGCCCGGCGGCCGCGACCCCGGATCAAGCCGCGCCCTCCCGGCCGGGGCCGGCCGCCATCGCCGCCTCGATGCGCCGCAGGACGGCCAGTTGTTCGAGCATCACCTTCTCGGGCGGCGCGAACCGCACCAGACCGTCGAGCGTGGCGAAGAAGCGGGCTTCCATGTTTTCGATCGCCAGTCGGCGACGACGGGCGACCAGGCGCAGGATGATCGAGCCCAGCACCCCGGCGATGGACGTCCAGAATTTGGTGGCGGCGATGGTCAGCAGGCCGATCAAGGCCGTCTGCATCGCCGCGCCGCCGCCCTCGGCCATGGCCGAGGTGGCTTCGGTCAGGGCCGCGACGATGCCGACAAAGGTGATGGTCAGGCCGACGGCGACCAGCAGATTGGCCCACCATTCCAGGCTGCGCGCGGGGCGATCGGCCGGCTCGAAGACCGTGGCGGCATGGACCGAGGCGGCCAGGCGACCGTCGTCGGTTTCGGTCAGCTGGCTGCGATAATGGGCCCAGCCCAGTTCAAGCACCGGATCGCCGCCGTCCGCGAGGCGGATGTTTCCGGCCAGGACGGCGGTGGCGAATTGCTGTTGCGCCGTGGGGCCGCGGAAATCCGACAGGATGTCGGCCATGCGGCGCAGGTCTTCCTTGAGCGGGGCATATTCGAAATAGGCGGACTTGCCGATCAGCCCCAGGGCGAAGGCGAGGATCGCGCCCGCCATCATCAAGGCCGCGCCGGGACGGCTGAAGACGTCGATCACGAAGGTCGTCACGGGGTCATGCATCGTCGCGGGTCGCCTGCTCATCGAAATGCCGCCCGTCACGCGGCGGACAGCGGGCTTATAGAGGTCCAGCCCTTCGCCGTCATCAGCATGATCGGCGGCGCCGGGCCTGGGCGCGGACGCGATGCAGCCTGGCGATCGGTGTGACGTCGGCTTGCGGGCGAGGAAGATCGCCGCGCCTAGCCCTCGCCGAACAGACCGCCCTGCTCGAGGCCGGGCGGGGCGGCGGGGGGCGTCAGGCCCAGGTGGAGATAGGCCTTGCCGCAGGCCATCCGTCCGCGCGGGGTGCGCTGGATGAAGCCCTGCTGCATCAGATAGGGCTCAATGACGTCCTCGACCGCGTCGCGGGCCTCGGCGATGGCGTAGGCCAGGGTCTCGACCCCGGCCGGACCGCCGCCATAGTTGTCGATCAGGGCGCGAAGATAGCGCCGGTCCAGGCTGTCGAGCCCCGACTCGTCCACTTCCAGCCTGGCCAGCGCCA
>NZ_PEGG01000171.1 GCF_002737765.1 Caulobacter sp. B11
GCCGACGGCCTGCGCCGGGCCATGGCCACCTTCAAGAACCTCGGCGACCCGGCCGAATATCGCGAGAAGTTCGTCGGCGGCATGACGGCGCGCGGCTATGACCCCGACTTCGCCGCCCGCTGCTTCAAGCAGATCGAGGGCTTTGGCCATTACGGCTTCCCCGAAAGCCACGCCGCCAGCTTCGCCAAGCTGGTCTATGTCTCGGCCTGGCTGAAATGGGCCTGGCCCGACGTGTTCTGCGCCGCCCTGATCAATTCCCAGCCCATGGGCTTCTACCAGCCGGCCCAGCTGGTTCGCGACGCCCGCGAGCACGGGGTGATCGTGCTGCCGCCCGACGTACTGGCCAGCGACTGGGACTGCACCCTGGACGCCGCGCCGGGTCCGGAGACGCGCGATGACCGGCCGCAGCCGCCGCTGCCTCCGGACCGACTGTTCAACCCCGCCACCCGGCCGTTCTGGAAGCCGGTTCGCCTGGGGCTGCGGCAGATCAAGGGGCTGCGCGAGGACGATGGCCAGCGGCTGGTCGCCGCCCGCGCCGCCGGGGCCCGGCAACCGGCCGACTTCGCCCGGGCCGGGGTGTCGCAGCGCGGGCTGGAGCTGCTGGCCGAGGCCGACGCCTTCGCCTCGGCCGGGCTGAGCCGCCGCGACGCCCTGTGGCGGATCAAGGGGCTGAAGGGCGAGAACCGCATCGACAGCCAGGCCCCGCTGCTGGCCGGCCTGCCCCTGTTCGAGGCCGCCGTGGCCCTGCCGGCCATGGCCCTGCCCCAGCAGGTGGCCGAGGACTACCGCACCACCAGCCTGTCGCTGAAGGCCCATCCCTGCGGCTTCTTCCGGCCGATGCTCGACCGGCTGGGCGTCGTGCCGGCCGAGCGGTTGAAGTCGATCCGCGACGGCCGCCGGGTGGCGGTGGCCGGGCTGGTCCTGATCCGCCAGCGGCCCGGCACCGCCAAGGGCGTGGTGTTCATCACCCTGGAGGACGAGACCGGGGTGGCCAACGCCGTGGTCTGGAAGGACTGTTTCGAGGCCAACCGCCGGGTGGCGATGAGCGCCGCCTTCCTGGTCGTGCACGGCCGGCTGCAGGCCGCCGACGGGGTGATCCATGTGGTGGCCGAACGCTTCACCGACCTCTCAGGCGAGCTGGCGCGGCTGAAGACCGAGCCCGGGGCCCCGCCGCCGGCCCGATCCTCCGGCCGCCTGCAGCGCAGCCGGGACTTTCACTGAGGGAGGCGGTGCGAATGTCTTCGCCCTCGCAACCCTCGCCTTTATCTCCACCTCCCCGGCGAAGGCCGGGGCCCAGATTCAGCCTGAGCGTTTGGGGTTGATGCGCCTTCTGTCCTGACCCGGTTGCCGCCTTTCGGGGTTCGATCTGGGCCCCGGCCTTCGCCGGGGAGACGGACATCGAGGGGCGGTCCCGCTCTTCCCTAGACCCGCGTCCCGACCCTGCCCTTGGCGGGCGTCGTGGCTCGCAGGCGCTCGACCAGGTCGAACAGCTGGGTGCGGACGCCGAACTCGTCGCAGGCCAGGGACGAAGCCTCCAGCGTGGCCAGGGTGGCCTCGTCGATGGCCGGCAGCGGGGCCAGGGGGGTGGCCTCGACCACGCCCTGGGCCTTGGGGCGCGCGGTCTCGTTGATGTCGACCAGGGCCTCGGTGAGCTTCTCGCCCGGACGCAGGCCGGTGATGCGGATCTCGATGTCCTGGTCGGGGACCAGGCCCTGCAGGGCGATCATCCGCCGGGCCAGCTCGATGATCTTGACCGGCTCGCCCATTTCCAGGGTCAGCACCCCGTCCGGCGAGCCCGGATCGGCGGCCGACAGGGCCACGGCCCGCAGGACCAGCTGCACGGCCTCGGGAATGGTCATGAAATAGCGTTCGACGTCGGCGTGGGTCACGGTGACCGGTCCGCCGCGGGCGATCTGGTGCTGGAAGATCGGGGCCACCGAGCCGGCCGAGCCCAGCACATTGCCGAACCGCACGATGCTGACCCGGGTGGCGTCGCTGGCCCCGTACTGGCGGGCCACCGCCTCGGCGATCCGCTTGGTCGCGCCCATCACGCTGGTCGGGGCGACGGCCTTGTCGGTCGAGATCAGGGCCATGTGGGCCGCGCCGGCCGCCTTGGCGGCGAGCGCCACGTTGCGGGTGCCCAGCACATTGGTGCGGGCCCCTTCGCAGGGATGGTTCTCGACCAGGGTCACATGCTTGAGGGCGGCGGCGTGGAAGACGATGTCGGGCCGCTCGGCGGCGAACACCCGCTCCAGGCGCAGGGCGTCGCGCACGTCGCAGATCACCTCACGCCGGGCCAGGGCGGGCCAGGCCTCGCCCAGCTCGCGGTCGATGCGGAACAGATTGGCCTCCGAAGCGTCCAGCAGGGTCAGCTGGGCGCAGCCGCTGGCGGCGATCTGGCGGGCCAGTTCCGAGCCGATGCTGCCGCCGGCCCCGGTGACCAGCACCCGGCGACCGGCCACCAGGGCGCGGACCGGTTCGGGATCCAGCCGCACCGGCGGGCGGCTGAGCAGTTCTTCCAGGCTGATCTCGCGCAGGCCGCGCCCGCCCATCTCGATCAGGCCCTGGCTGCGCAGCAGGCGCACGCCCTCGGTCTTCAGCCGGCCCAGGCGCTCGGCTCCGAACACGTTCAGCGGCCCGGAGGCCAGGAACAGCATGGCCGCCGGATAAAGGCCGCCTTCGCGCAGCTGGCTCATCACCGCGTCGAACTCGCCGACCGATCCCAGCACGCAGACGCCGCGCAGTTCCTCGCCGGTCTCGCGGGCGTCGGGGGTCAGCACCCCGACCGGGGCGAAGCGTTCGCCGTGCGAGGCGGGGGCGCGCAGGAATTCCTCGGCCTCGCTGGCCGAACCGACGATCAGCAGGCGGGGCAGGGCGGGATGGGCCGGGGCGGGCCGCAGGCGGACCAGGGCCTCGATCAGCACGCCCTCCAGCTGGGCCCGCCGCACAGGGCCAGCTGGATCAGGGCCGCGGCCATCAGGGTGCGCGCGCCGCCCGGCAGCTCGGGCGCGATCACCCGGGCCAGGAGGGCAAAGACCAGCACGGTCAGGATCGACGAGCGGGCCAGGCGCAGGCCGTCGCTGGCCGCCACGAAGCGCCAGGGCGCGCGCTCGACCTGGAACAGGGCCTCGACCATCAGGGCGCTGAAGGCGTAAAGCGCCGCGTGCAGGGTCAGTTCGGCGGGGTCGAGGACGGAACCGGCCGCGAGCATCTGGGCCAGGATCAAGGCCAGAACGGCCAGGATCACATGCGCGGCGACCTTGCCGGCTCTACCCATCAACAACACTCCTGCGGCGACGCACGCCGCCAAGGCTCGAATTCCACCAAGTCGGCCTTAGCACGCCCGCTCCGCGCCGTCGCCGATTCAGGCGCGCGCCAGGGGGAGAACCACCGCCAGGTCCCCAACCTGGCGGGCGCCGCGCCGGGAGGGCGCATCAGCAGAGCATCGGCCCGGGCGAAGACGCTGACCAGCGAGGAATCCTGATCGGAGAACGGCGTCACGGTCACTCGCCCCTCGGGATCAATGGCGCGGGTCGCGCGCATCCAATGCTCGCGCGGTCCATTGGCCGGCAGGGGCGCGGTCAGGCGGGCGACCGACAGCGGCGGGGCGGGGTCGGCGCCGGTCAGGGCGGCCAGCAGCGGCCGCAGGAACAGCTCTGCGCAGACCAGGCCCGAGGCCGGATTGCCGGGCAGGCCCAGTACGCGGCGGCCGTCGGTGAGCCCGCCGAACCAGGTCGGCTTGCCGGGCCGCAGGGCGATGGTCTCGACGCTCAGGGTCAGGCCCAGTTCGGCCAGGGCCGGCTTGACCAGGTCGTAGTCGCCGACCGAGGCGCCGCCGAGGGTGACGATCAGGTCGGCCGGCGCCGCCGCTACGGCCGCGGTGATCGCCTCGAGGCTGTCGCCGGCGGCGGTCAGGCGGATCGCCTCGCCGCCCCAGGCCTCGACCAGGGCGGCCAGGCTGAAGGAGCCGGACTCGAAGATCTGGTCGGGGCCGGGCGTCCGGCCGGGCGCGACCAGCTCGTCGCCGGTGGCCAGGATGGCGACGCGCGGGCGGCGGGCCACGGCCAGCACGTCCCGACCGGCCGCCGCCGCCAGGGCCAGCCGCCAGGGATCCAGCCGCAAGCCCGCCGCGAGCAGGCCGTCTCCGGCCCGAAAGTCGCCGCCGGCCGGGCGGATATGGGCGGCGGCCTCGCCCTCGAGGCTGAAGCGCACCTGGTCGCCGTCGCGGACGGCGTTTTCCTGGATCACCACCAGGTCGGCCCCGGGCGGCACGGGCGCGCCGGTGAAGATCCGTACTGCCTCGCCGGGCTGCACCGGGGCGGCATGGGCCCGGCCGGCGGCGCTCTCGCCGGCGATCTGGAAGCTTGCGACCGTGGCCAGATCGGCCCGCCGGATCGCCCAGCCGTCCATGGCCGAGGCGGCGAACGGCGGCTGGTCGCGCTCGGCCACGACAGCCTCGGCCAGCACGCGGCCCAGACTGGCCGCCAGGGCGACCTGTTCGATACCCAGCGGCGCGGCACCGTCCAGCATGCGGGCGCGGGCCTCGGCGACGGGCAGGTTCCTGAGCGGGCGGGGTGAGGTCACGGGCGGGCGGGCTTTCTGGCGGCGGGTGGGGGCACCTTACAGAGTTCGGCCGCTTCGTTCGCGGGGGCAAGTGTGGGGGCGGGCTGTGGGCGGCCATGGCCTGGGGGCGCGCTGTTAGGGGACCTTCGGTAGGGCTGAGAAGGGTGATGGGGTGGACCTAGTCCCATGGCTTCAAAGCCGTCTGCCGCGAGCATGATCGGCTACCTACAGAACGCGGAAAAAAATCCAGGCGGTCATCGTCAGATTGAAGCCCGCATGGGCCAAAATGGAGCCAATGATCGAGCCGGAGGCTCGACGCGCCCACGAAAAGACAAGGCCAGTAGCGAACAGGCCAGCCACCCACCAGACCGCCGGGCCGACAAGGAACGTCCAGCCAGCTGTCCGCCAAATCAGGCCAAAATGAGCGAGATGCACCAAGGCGAAGGCCCCAGCCTCAAAAAGTGAGGCCCGGCCTTCACCGAACCGACCCGTCAGGGTCTGATGGACAAGTCCGCGATAAAATAGCTCTTCGCCTATCGGACTAAAGGTCATTCCGATCACGGCAAAAACGGCGAAGAGGATCAGCCGCGTCTGATCGTCCATCGGGGACGGAACGCCAGAATATGTTCCAGCGATGTAGACGAATGCGTTGTCGTCCCCAGAACCGAACAGGACGCCAGCGGTGACCACCATCGCGGCGCAAGCTAGCGCACCCAGGCAAAACCCGGCGGTGACGCCACCGAGCGAGGTTGGCCTTACCATGCCGATCCGGCTTCGGCCCTCGCCTGTCAGCAGGATCAGAGGAGCTAGAGCCATGACTACGAACAGGACAGATACCGGACCGTAGTTGTTCGTGACATTCGCCTGCATCACCAAGCCGAACCTTGCAGCACTGAATAGGGCCAGCAGGAGGAGGCCCGTCCCGACGCCGAAACTCAACCATCTCCGAAACAGCCGCTTGAAGGGCTGGGGCGTCAACTCATGCATGTTCATGGTCAAGCCTTGCCATTATGGGGAACGCCGCGCCAGACCCGCCAAGTCTGGTGGTGATCCCGTGACGAATCTCCGCAACGGGTCAGCAGCAGAAATGAGTCCGCGCCCGAAGCCGGACCTTCGACTTGGCTGCGCAGTGCCGACGTCAGGAGGGTCAACTAGGGGTGGTAAGAGGCTAAAGCCCTCTATAGCTGTGCTTGTCGGGTCAGTTTTGGAGTAAGCTAGTGAGCACGGAAGACCTCCCTCGAGCCCAAGGATTGGTGCGCTTCGGGCCAGAGCGGCACGAAGAACTTCACGATCAGACCGTCCGACGTATTACAGCGAAGATCGATCCCGAAGACCCTCTCCCGATATGGTGGGAAATGGTCGTCATGGGCGACACACTCGGCCTTCATATTACTGTGAACCCAGACACCGATGAGCTCATCGTTAAACTTACCGAAATTTCGGAACCGGGAGGCGGTGAATGGACCGATGTAACGGTCCTGGCCGACTGTATTGGTGGTAAGATTGGCTGGTGGTGGTGTTCCATAAATTCTCAAGGTTCCTGGGACATGTTCACGCTTGCATTTGCCGAATGGGCGGTACCGAGCGTAGCTTTCTTCGGAATCGCTTCCGAAGTGCAGGTGATGCGGATGGAAATAATCAGTCCCTAAAAACGAGATCGGGGCGATCTTTAGGCGAACTAAAATCCTCAGCTTGCCCTTGCACTATCCTCGGGCGCGCGCTTCGCGCGACCCGGGGGCGCCAGCTTCCCCAAAAGGGAGAGCCGCTACCCTCCGCCAAGCCTCGAAAGCGGCCTTCACCCCCGCCGCAGCCTGCTGACCTCACCAGCCCGCGCCGGTCCGGCGCGCTCCTTAGCCCCCAAGGGTGGCGAGCAGGGCGTCCAGTTGCGCGAACTGTTCGGGCATCCCTTCTTCCGCCCCGCGGCCCTTCTCGAGGGCCGCCTTCGAGGGGTAGGTTTCGAGCACGGTCAGCAGCGTCTTGCCGTCCTTGTCCTCGAAGGTCACCGTGGTCACGGCGCCGTCTTCCTCTTCCTCATTCGTCCAGACCAGGCGCGAGGGCGGCGACACCTCGAGGTACTGGCCGACGAAGGCCATGGACTCCGAGGCGTCGCGCCCGAACACCAGGCGGTAGCCGCCCCCGGTGCGGACATCCATCTCGCAGCCCAGCAGGGGCACGCCGATCGATTTGGGCGCCCACCACTGCTTCATCAGCGCGGGCGTGGTCCAGGCCTCGAACACCAGACGCGGCGGGGCGTCGAAGGTGCGGGTGACGATGAGCTCGCGCTCGGATTTCCGGTCAATCGTCGTGCGGTGGCTCATCGGTCGTCTCCCTGAGTTTCAAAGTCTCGACCACCTGGTCCAGGGCGTCGAAGCGGGCGGCCCAGAGCTGGCGGTAGCGTTCGATCCAGGCCGCCTCGTCCTCAAGCCGGCGCAGGCCCAGCCGACAGGTCCGCACGCGTCCGATCTTCTGGGTCGTGACGAACCCGGCCTGCTCCAGCACGCCGACATGCTTCTTCATGCCGGTGAGGGTCATGTGGAACCGGTCGGCCAGGTCGGTGATCGAGGCGTCGGAACGGCCGAGCTGCTCCAGCACGCCGCGCCGGGTGGGATCGGCGAGGGCGGCGAAGGCTGAATCGAGGCGGGCCGTTTGATGCTGAACCATTTGGTTCAGTGTTAGCGCGGAGCGACGCGACAGGCAAGGGCGGCGTACCCGAGAGCGGATCTCGCGTTCCATGAAGAAGGTGCAGGGGAGCCCCAAACGATCCTCGCCCTTTGGGGGAGGTGGCCCAGAAGGCCGGAGGGGGTAGCGCGGCGCGGGCCGCGAGGACCCCCCTCAGTCGCGGAATTTATCCTCGGGCGCGCGCTTCGCGCGACCCGGGGGCACAGCTCCCCCAAAGGGAGAGCATTAAGCCGCCGCAGCCCGGCGATCGCGTCCCTACCCGACGAAGGCCCGTTCGATCACGAAGTCGCCGGGTTCGGCGTTGGAGCCTTCCTTCAGGCCGTGGGCCTCGAGCAGGGCGGCGGTGTCCTTGATCATCGCCATCGAGCCGCACAGCATGGCGCGGTCGTGTTCGGGGTCGAAGCGGGTCTGGGCCAGGCCCAGGTCACGGAACAGCTGGCCGCTCTCGATCAGGTCGGTGAAGCGGCCCTGGCGCTCGAACGGCTCGCGGGTGACGGTGGGGTAATAGACCAGCTGCTTGCGGGCCTCGTCGCCGACCAGCGGGTCGTCGAAGATCTCGGACGTGAACAGGTCGCGATAGGCCAGTTCCTTCACCTCGCGCACGCCGTG
>NZ_PEGG01000172.1 GCF_002737765.1 Caulobacter sp. B11
GATTCGAGCGTGATCTGCTTCACCTCGGCGGGCTGCGGCGGGGGCGCGGCGACAGGCTGGGCGGCTTGCGCCGCATCCGGCCAGGGCCAGGGCCCCCGCCCCGCTCAGCCACCCGCGGCGCGACCACTGCAAACCCGACATCGTTCCCCCATCGCGCATCGTCTCAGCCTGTCCCCCGACCTTGGCCAAATCGCGGCCTCCCGATCGGGAGGCCGGTGACCCGGTCAAACCGGCTTGCGGAAGCGCAGGGTCATGCGATCACTCTCGCCGATCGCCTCATAGCGGGTCCGGTCGAAGCTCGGATCCGCCGGCTGTCCGCCGGCGCGCTTCGGCGAACCGGCGGCAGGGTCCAGACTCCGAAGGGATGATCCTTGGTGTCCTTGGGGTTGGCGTTGATCTCGGACCGGGCCTCGAGCACGAAGCCGGCCTTGCGGGCCAGGGCGATCACCGTCTCGGTCGCCAGATAACCGTCGGCCCCAGCGTCGGTCTCGGACTTGGGCTCCGCGCGATGCTCTTCCACGGCCAGGATCCCACCGGGCTTCAGCACGGCGAAGAAATCGGCGAACACCTTGTCGGCCACGCCCGGCTGGACGGTCCAGTTGTGAACATTGCGGGCGGTCAGGACCAGATCGGCCGAGCCCTTCGGGCCCAGGGGCGCCGACAGCGGACCGAAATTGGCCCAACGCACCTTGCCGTACTTGGCCGGGTCGGCGAAACGCGCCTCAAAGGCCGCGCGACCGCGTTTCGCGCCCTCGGAAAGCTTGGGATTGTCCAGGTCGGCCACCCCGCCGACATAGGTTCCGCCCGTGGCCTTGGCGTAGGGCGCGAGGATCTCGGTCCAGTAGCCATTGCCGGGTGAAACCTCGATCACCGTCTGGCGCGGCTTCAGGCCCCAGAAGGTCAGGCTTTGGCCGGGATGGCGCGCACCGTCCCGGGCGACGCTTTCCGGCGTGCGGTCGGGCGAGGCCAAGGACGCGGCCAGGGCGGGATCCATCGGCGCGGGCGCGGCGAAGGCGGTTGGGGCGGTCAGCAGCCCCACGAGGGCGAAACCAGCAAGTAGGCGGCGGCGGGCGGGCGTCATGGGCGTCGTCTCCAGCGTCAGGCCAGCGACCTTAGCCATCGACCCGGCCCAATCAAGCGATTCACGTCGACCGATCCCTCCCCCTTGAAGCCGTCGCGTGGTTCACCCAACTAGGACTCGGAGGCGCTGGACAACCGGGCCTCCCGGATCACGGGCGATGCCGATCTCGGGTCGCCGACGGTCCGTACATTCAGCAACCTTGCTTGATAAGAAGGATGTGACCATGCGTACGATCGACCTTTCCCCCCTGTACCGTTCCGTCGTCGGCTTTGACCGACTGGCCGCCATGCTCGACGCCGCCGCCACCAACGAAGCCGCCTCGGGCTATCCGCCCTACAATATCGAGCGCACCGCCGAGAACGCCTATCGCATCGAGATCGCCGTCGCGGGCTTCAAGTCCGATGAACTGTCGATCGAGGTGAAGGAGAACCTTCTCACCGTCACCGGCCGCAAGACCGCCAATGACGAGGCCAAGCGCTACCTCCATCGCGGCCTGGCCGAGCGCAATTTCGAGCGCCGCTTCCAGCTGGCCGACTATGTGCTGGTGACCGACGCGGCCCTGGCGGACGGCCTGCTCTCGGTCGCCCTGAAGCGCGAACTGCCCGAGGCCCTGAAACCCCGGACGATCCAGATCCAGACGAACGCGGCTCCGGCCGACATCATCGACGCCGCGCCAGTCGGCAATCTGATCGATGGTGAAAAGGCCGCCTGACCGGCGCCGCCGTCCGGACTTTCTTTCTCCCCCTCGAACTCGGCGGCGCAGCGATGCGCCGCCTTTTTCGTGGGAGGGCTCAGCCGGCGGTCTCAGCCGGCGGTCTGGCCGAAGTCCAGGCCATGGGCCTGGCCGACATCGCAGTCGCGGAAGCTGGTGCGCGAAAGCCGCGCCCCGGTGAAGTCAGAGCCGCGCAGGTCGGCGCCGTCAAACACGGCCTCGCTGAGGTCGGCGGACTGCAGCATCGTATAGCGCAGCCGCGCCGAGCCGAGATTGGCGGGAGTCTGGCGGTCGGGCCCCAGGGGCAGAGGACTGAGAATGACTTGGCGCAGATCAGCCTTGGTCAGGTTGGCGCCGGTCAACTTGGCGCCGCGCAGGTCGGCGCCGCGCAGATTGACGGCCCGCAGGTCGGCGTTTTGCAGATTTGCGCCCTGAAGCTGAGCGCCCGACAGGTCGAGCCCGACAAGACAGGCCCCCTTGGCGCTCAGGGCGGTCATGCGAAGCCCTTTTAGACGATCGCCCAGCGGACGCAGGTCTTCGCCATCAAGACGGGCGGGCGTCCCGGACTTGCCGCCGGTCTGGCACCAGACCTGGTTGTCGAGGCAGCGCTGGTACAGTTCCTGCGCCTTGCCGACCGCGGCCGGCGACGACCCGACGAGAGCGCCGCCCAGGGTCGCGCCATGAACCCGCGCCGTCGAGGTGTCGACGCCCGACATCACGGCGCCGGTGAAATTGGCGCCCTCGAGGTTGGCCCCCTTGACGTCGGCGCCATCGAGAATGGCGCCCGACAGGTTGGCTTCCTTCAGATTGGCCCCGGCCAGCTTGGCGCCGCGCATCGAGCAATCACTGAAATCGGCCTTGAAGGCCGACACGCCGGCGAACTGGGAGCCGTCCAGGGTCGCGCCCGAGAAATTGACCTCATCGACCTCGCCATTGCGGGTCTCGTGGCGCACCACGTCCAGGCCCTTGCGCGGGTGCGGAATGGCGATCTGGCCTTCGCGGAAGTCGGCCTGGGTCAGATCGGCCTGCGAGAGATTGGCCCCGCGCAAGCAGGCGCCGCGCAGGTCGGCGCGAATCAGGACGGCCTGACGCAGGTCCGCCTGGCGAAGATCGGCGCCGAACAGGCTGGCCCGATCAAGCTTGGTGCGAACCATCCGGCAACCATCGAGGACCGAACCAGCCAGGTCGGCGTCGATCAGGTTTCGGAACGACATATCCAGCCCGGACAGGTTCATGAACCGCAGGGAGGCGCGTTTGCCACCCTGCTTGCCGGTGACGAACTTCTCGTGGGCGGTAATGATCATATCGAGCTCGGCCTGGCTCAGGCGTCGTCTGCCAGCCATGCTCTGCGCCGCGGTCATTATTCCATGCCTCTTTCGTGTTTGTTGCCCCGACGGTAGCGTCGACTGACGAGCGAACCGTTAAGGCCGCGCTATTTTGTCGCGGACCGTGTCAGATTATATTCTCCAGCCCGCGCGCGCCCGAACGGATGGCCCCGGTCAGGTCGAGGTCCTTCATGATCGCCCCGCTGAAGTTGGCGCGCGACAGGTCCGCGCCGATCAGACAGGCCGCGCGCAGGTCGGCCCGCGCCAGATCCGCATTGGTCAGCATCGCGCCCGTGAGGTCGCTGGGCAGCAGGCGGTCGCGCCCGATCAGCAAGGGTCCAAGCTGCACGTCGCGCAGGTCTGACCCCGACAGCTTGGCGCCCTTCAGCCGGGCGCCGCGCAGGTCGGCCCGTCGCAGGTTGCAGGCCCGCAGGTCGGCGCCTTCCAGCTGGGCGCCCTGCATCTGCACCCCTTCCATATCGAGCCCGTAGAAGGTCGCGCCCTTGGCCGACAGGGCCGTAAGGTTAAAGCCGCGCACCGACTTGAGGCCGCGAAGATCGGCCCTGTCGAACACCGACGGCTTGCCTTCGGCGCCGCCAGTCTCGCACCAGCGCGCATGGTCGGCGATCATCTGCTCATAGGGCAGGTCATTGACGTCCGTGCCCGAGGGCTTGTCAGTCAGGGCGCCGTCCATGTTGGTGTCACTGATGTTCCACTGCATGGTCTTGGCGCCGACGAGCACGGTGTTGCGGAGGTCGGCGCCCGATAGATTAGCGCCGGACAGATCGGCCCCGGCCAGGTTGGCTCCGTTGAAATTGGCCTGTTTGAGATTGGCGCGCACCAACTTGGCGTCCTTCAGGATCGCGTCGCTGAAGTCGGCCTTGGTGGCCACGATGCCCGACAGGCGGGAGCGCTCCAAATTGGCGCCGGCCAGGATCGCCCCGGTGGCGTAGGCCTCGCGCTGCACCGGCTCGAGGATGCGGTAGCCTTCCTTGCGGTCGGCGGCCGCGATCTGGCCCTCGCGCAGGTCGGCCTCGAACAGGTCGGCGCCAGTGAGGTTAGCTCCGCGCAGGCTTGAACCGCGCAGGTCGGCGCGGCGCA
>NZ_PEGG01000173.1 GCF_002737765.1 Caulobacter sp. B11
CCGCGCTCGATGCCGTACTGGTGGGTGACGAAGGCCTTGGCGTCAAAACCCAGCCCGCAATAGAGCTGGCGGTCATAGAACAGGATCAGGCCGGCGCGGGTGTCTGGATCGATCTCGATCTCGCAGGTGATCTCATAGGCCTGGTCGCCATTGACGAAGATCAGCGGGGCACCGGTGCTGGGGCCTCGCCCGCGCCCTTCAGGGTCAGGACGCCGTCCTGGCGTGACAGGCGGTCCTGCTCGCCGGGCGTGGGATCGAAGAAGTTCCACTGCACGCCGTACTTGTCGGCGCTGAAGTCGTCCGACAGCGCCATGCCGTGGCTCAAGGCCTTGCCGCCCTTGGGCTTGGTGATCGGCTTCGAAAGATCGCCGCCGCCGACCGTGAACCAGCCGTCCTTCGTCCAGGTCACCGGGGCCAGCAGGGTCTGGCGGCCCAGGGTGTAGAAGCCGTTTTCGTAGCCGTGATAGACCGTCCACCAGTCGCCGGCCGGGCCCTCGACCAGGGTGGCGTGGCCGCGCGACCACCACTTCTCGCTATTGTCGGTGGTGCGCACCACCGGATTGCGCGGATCGTCTTCCCATGGCCCGGCCAGCGACTTGGCGCGCGCCACGATGACCATGTGGCCGGTCGGCGGGCCGGCGGTGCCGCCCACGGCGGTGACCAGGTAGTAGTAGTCGCCCTTCTTCATCACCTTGGGGCCTTCGGGCGAGAAGCCCTCGACCTCCCAGTCGTCCGGATAGCGCCAGGGATCATAGACGTGCTCGGGCTTGCCCACGGTCGACAGGCCGTCGGGGGCCAGCTGGATGCGGTCGCCTCCCGACAGGAACAACCAGCGCACGCCCTGCGCGTCGACCACGTGGCCCGGGTCGATATAGCGCGGCAGCTTCAGGTCGATGGGCTCGGACCACGGTCCCTCGATGCGGTCGGCCCAGATCACATAGCTGGTGTTGCCGGCCGGGTGCTTGGCCGGCAGGTAGATGTAGAAGCGGCCCTCGTGCTTGCAGAGTTCGGGGGCCCAGATCGAGCCGACATTGGTCTTCAGGCTGGCCACCACGGGGGCCCAGTTCACCAGGTCCTTCGATCGCCAGATCAGCAGGCCCGGATAGGCGTCGAACGACGAGTGGGTCATGTAGTAGTCGTCGCCGTCCTTGAGGATCGACGGATCGGGATGGTCGCCGGCCAGGATCGGATTGAGGAAGCGTCCGTTCCCCAGGTCGGCCTTGCGCTGGCCCTCGACGCCCCGGGCCCAGGTCGGGGTTCCGGCGCGAGCGGGGCCGGGCAGGGTTCCCATCTGGGCCTGGGTGGCGGCGGGAACAGCGGCCGCGGCCGCGCCGGTCAGAAGCGAGCCAAGGGCTCCGCGTCGGCTGATCTGGACCATTCGATTTCCTTCCTAAGCCACTGGCCGCGCGATCGAACGTCACGCTGACATTGTTACCGGTAACTTAACGGCAAGTTTTCAGTGTTGTCCACCGGTGTCATCGCGCCTTTGACGGGTCAACGCTGTCATGGGCCGCGGCCTGTGGAAACAGAAAACGCCCGCCGCGAGGGATCGCGACGGGCGTTCATTCTTGGCTTGTCATCCCGGAAGCCTCTGAGCCGCTTCCGGGATGACAAGCCTGTGTTCGCCGGACTTAAACGGCTTTTTGAAGCTTCAGCCCTGCATGTCTTCCAGCTCGGCGCCGCGGGTCTCGCGAACCATCTTCTGGACGAAGAAGAACGAGATCAGGGCGCTGAGCGCGTAGAAGCCGTAGGTGACCGGCAGGCCCAGCCCCGCGGCCATGGCCGGGAAACTGACCGAGATGGCGAAATTGGCCATCCACTGGGCAAAGCCGGCGACCGCCAGGCCCGAGCCGCGAATCTGGTTGGGGAACATCTCGCCCAGCATGACCCACATGACCGGGCCCCAGCTGAGGTTGAAGAACACCACATAGGCGTTGGCGGCGATCAGGGCGATCAGGCCAAATTGGCCCGGCAGGCTGAGCGCGCCATTGACCATCGCGCCCTGGAAGAAACAAAAGCCCACTAGGCCCAGGGTCACGGCCATGCCGGCCGACCCGATCAGCAGCAGCGGTTTGCGGCCGATCCTGTCGATCAGGGCGATGGCCAGCAGGCAGGCCAGGATCGACAGCGACCCCGACAGGATATTGATCTTCAGGCTGTCATCTTCCGAGAAGCCCACCGACTGCCACAGCACCGAGCCGTAGTAGAAGACGATGTTGATGCCGACCAGCTGCTGGAACACCGCCAGGCCGATGCCGGTCCAGACGATCGGCCGCAGCTTCCGGGTGATCGGGTCGATCAGGTCGCTCATCCTGGGCTTGTGATGGTCGGCGGCCAGGGAGGCGCGGATCTCGGCCACCTTCTTGTCGCCCTGGCCTTCACCGAACAGGCGCGACAGGATCGCCGAGGCTTCGGCGTCCTTGCCCTTGGCCACCAGGTAGCGCGGGCTCTCCGGGATGGTCAGCAGGCTGAAGAAGAAGATCGCCGCCGGGATGGTCTGCATCCAAAACATCCAGCGCCAGGCCGGCAGGCCCAGCCAGAAGGCGGCGGTCGAGCTGCCGGCGGTGTGGGCCAGAATGTAGTTGGCCACGAACGCGCCGGTCAGGCCGGTGATGATCATGATCTGCTGCACCGACGACAGCCTGCCGCGGATGTTGGCGGGGGTGACTTCCGAGATGTAGACCGGGCACAGCACGCTGGCGGCGCCGACGCCCAGGCCGCCGATCAGGCGGAAGGCGATGAACACCAGCGAACTGTCGGCCGCGCCGGTGCCGATGGCGCTGACCAGGAACAGCAGGGCCGAGATGATCATCACCGCGCGGCGGCCCCAGACATCGGCCAGACGGCCGGCGGCGAAGGCGCCCACGGCGCAGCCGATCAGGATCGCGCCGACATTGAGGCCGGTGCCGAGCTTGCTGAGATTGAAGGCGCTTTCGAGGCCTTCCTGGGTGCCGTTGATGACGCCGCTGTCATAGCCGAACATGAAGCCGCCGATGGTGGCGACGGCGACGATGGCGGCGATGAAGGCCATGTTGACCTTGCCGCCGTCGGCGCTCATTCCCGGGCTCGGGCCCGCGCTGGAAACTGAAGCCACCTGTTCCTCCCCTTCAGGCCCGGGGGCCCGTTTCTTCCCTGAGCGACTCTTGAGGGTCGCCTGTTGCTGGAACTCTAGTGTTACCGGTATCAACGCGCAAGCCGCGCCCGCCTGACGGCTCAGGACAGGCGGTCGCGGAAATCGGAATAGGCGAACTGCCGGACCAGTTTCAGCACGTCGGTGTCGCTGTTCCACAGGGCGATGGAGGGCAGGGGCACGCCGTTGAAGGTGTTGGTCTTGACCATCGAATAGTGGGCCTGGTCGAGGAAGGCGATGCGCAGGCCGGGCGCCGCGGGGGCGGGCAGCACATAGTCGCCGATGATGTCGCCGGCCAGGCAGGACGGCCCGCCCAGCCGCACCGCCACCCCGTCCGCGCCTTCGTTGAGCAGGGCGGGCCGATAGGGGGCCTCGATGACATCGGGCATGTGGCAGGTGGCCGAGATGTCGGTGATCGCCACAGGCATGCCGTTGTCGAAGACGTCGAGGATCTCGCCGACCAGGATGCCGGCGTCCAGGGCCACGGCCTCGCCGGGCTCCAGATAGACCGCGATTCCGTGGCGGGCGATGATCTGGCGCAGGAAGGCGACCAGATCGTCGGTCTGGTAGTCGGCGCGGGTGACATGATGGCCGCCGCCCAGATTGATCCATTTCAGCTGGCCCATCAGGCCTTCGATCCGCGGCTCCAGCGACGCCCAGATCCGCCGTAGCGGCTCGAAATCCTGTTCGCACAGGGCGTGGACGTGCAGGCCGTCGACCCCCGTCAGATGCTCGGGACGCAGCTTCGACACCGGAAAGCCGAGGCGCGAACCCCTCTGGCAGGGGTCGTACTTGGCGACCTCGGCCTCGCTGTGCTCGGGGTTGAGGCGCAGGCCGATGTCGAACACCTGGCCCTGGTCGCGGGCCGCGGCGATCAGGTCGGCGAAGCGGGCGATCTGGGCCGGCGAATTGAAGATCACCGAGTCCGACAGCCGCAGGATGTCGGGCAGGTCCTCGGCCTTGTAGGCCGGCGAATAGGTGGTCAGGTGGCCGTGATAGTGCTCGCGGGCCAGCCGCGCCTCCCACAGGCCCGAGGCGCAGACCCCGTCGAGATAGTCGCCGACCAGATCGGCCAGCGACCACATCGAAAAGGCCTTCAGGGCCAGCAACACCTGGGCCCCCGAGCGGTCGCCCACGGCCTTGAGCGTCGCCAGATTGCGCCGCACCGCGACCTCATCGACCACGAAACAGGGCGAGGGCACGCGGCCGAGGTCGAAGTTCGCGAAGGCGCCGGGACCGGCCGCTTGGGTTTGCATCGCCTGGACCGATCAGAAGGCCAGGGGCGCGGCCAGGTCCTGGACCTTCCAGGGCAGGCCGTGGCGGTTGAGCATGTCCATGAACGGATCGGGATCCATCTGCTCCATGTTGAACACGCCCGCGCCCTTCCACTGGCCGGTCAGCACCAAGGCCGCGCCGATCATCGCCGGGACCCCGGTGGTGTAGCTGACCGCCTGGTTGCCGGTCTCGGCATAGGCCTCTTCGTGATCGCAGATGTTGTTGACGTAGACCGTGCGGGCCTGGCTGTCCTTCACGCCGGTGGCGATGGTGCCGATATTGGTCTTGCCCTTGGTGATCGGCCCCAGCGAGGCCGGCTCGGGCAGCAGGGCTTTCAGGAACTCGATCGGGATGATCTCGCGGCCCTGGAACATCACCGGGTCGATGCGGGTCATGCCGACGTTCTGCAGCACGTCCAGGTGCTTGAGATAGGAGTCGCCGAAGGTCATCCAGAAACGGATTCGCTTAATCTCCGGATAGAACTTGGCCAGGGACTCCAGCTCCTCATGGTACATGAGGTACATGTTCTTGGGGCCGACCTGGTCGAAGTCGAACACCTGCTTGTGCGACAGGGCCGGGCCCTCGATCCACTGGCCGTTTTCCCAGTGACGCGACGGGGCGGTCACTTCGCGGATGTTGATTTCCGGATTGAAATTGGTCGCGAACGGCAGGCCGGTGTCGCCGCCGTTGCAGTCCAGGATGTCGAGCGTGTCGATCCGGTCCAGCAGGTGCTTCTTGGTATAGGTGGCGAACACCGAGGTCACGCCGGGGTCGAAGCCGCTGCCCAGCAGGGCCATCAGCCCGGCGTCGCGGAAGCGGTCCTGATAGGCCCACTGCCAGCTATATTCGAACTTGGCTTCCTCGCGGGTCTCGTAGTTGGCGGTGTCGAGATAGTGCACGCCGGCCGCCAGACAGGCGTCCATGATCGCCAGGTCCTGGTAGGGCAGGGCCAGATTGACCACCAGGGCCGGCTTCACCGACCCGATCAGGGCGGTGGTCGCCGCGACATCGTCGGCGTCCAGCGCGGCCGTGTCGATGGTCACGCCGGTCCGCTGTTTCACCGACTGGGCGATAGCGTCGCACTTGGACTTCGTCCGGCTCGCCAAGGTGATGTGCGAGAAGACGTCGGCGTTCATCGCCATCTTGTGGACCGCGACCGAACCAACGCCGCCCGCGCCGATAACCAGCACCCTGCTCATCCGTGCCTCTCCTGACGCTCAATAACCACGGGCAGCATAGCCGCCTTTCCGGGGGTGGGGGTCTTATCACAACAACAGCGGGTCACAAGGGCGGCGGCGGACTTCCCGGCGCCAATCCCGGGCCGAAAAGTCCGCCGCCAGACCGAAGAACGAAAGTAGCGCACGATCGTGACACTGTTCCACGGGGCCCGGGAAAAGCCCCGGAAGGATGGAAAAGCCTCTGGGCCGATCGGTCCGCCCCGCTCTACTCGGCGGGCTTGAGCTTGTCGGCGGTCTTGAGGTCGAAGTCGCTGGCGTCGTGGCGCTCGGGCAACTGGCTGGACGGCTCGCCGAACACGCGGTTGACCATGCGGCCGCGCTTGACCGCCGGACGGGCGGCGATCTCATCGGCCCAGCGCTGGACGTTCTTGTACTCGTCGACCGACAGGAACTCGCCGGCCTCGTACAGCACGCCCTTGGCCAGGGCCCCGTACCAGGACCAGATGGCCATGTCGGCGATGGTGTAGTCCTCGCCGGCGATATAGGGGCTTTCGGCCAGGCGGCGGTCCAGCACGTCCATCTGGCGCTTCACCTCCATGGCGTAGCGGTCGATGGCGTATTCGATCTTGGTCGGAGCGTAGGCGTAGAAGTGGCCAAAGCCGCCGCCCAGGAACGGGGCGCTGCCCATCTGCCAGAACAGCCAGGACAGGCACTCGGCCCGGGCCGCCGGTTCCGTGGGCAGGAAGGCGCCGAACTTCTCGGCCAGATGGACCATGATCGCGCCGGACTCGAAGATGCGGATCGGCTCGGGTCCGCTGTGATCGACCAGGGCGGGGATCTTGGAATTGGGATTGGCGGCCACGAAGCCGCTGCCGAACTGATCGCCGGCGCTGATATTGATCAGCCAGGCGTCATATTCCGCGCCCGTATGGCCCAGGGCCAGCAGTTCCTCGAGTAGCACCGTGACCTTGACGCCGTTCGGGGTGCCCAGCGAATAGAGTTGCAGCGGATGCTTGCCGACCTGCAGCGGCTTGTCGTGGGTGGCGCCGGCGATCGGCCGGTTGATGGCGGCGAACCGGCCGCCGCTCTCCTTGTTCCAGGTCCAGACCTTGGGCGGCGTGTAGTCGGCGGTGTCGGTCATGCGGGGCCTTCTGGTGAGCGTCTTTGCGCTGCGGATCGTCGACCAATGTGGAGGCTTTGGCGCGCCTCCGCCAGACCGCGGGGCGGGATTCCCGCGCGCCGGCCGCCTCGGCGTCCTCGCCGCGAAGATCGAGCGGGGCGGGACAGCCGCCGCCCGGCGACGCGACATCCCGTCGAGGCTTCGAAAATTGGAGGTGACAGGCGCTGAAAACAAATGGCACTCTTGGTGTCATATTGTCGGTCCGGGGTCTTCCGGACCTCTGTTCAGGAGCCTCGCGATGCAGGTCACCAACGCCCAGGGTCCCACCCAAGCCCAGCAGCTCGCCGCCTTGGCGCGAGACGACGGCAAGCCGATCTATATGCTCAACCTGCTGAAGTTCCGCGACAAGGCGGTCTATGCCGACGGGCGCGAGACCGCGCTGACCGGGGCGGAGGCCTATGCCCTCTATGGCCGGGCCGTCAGCAAGTTGATCGCCGAGAACGGCGGCAAGCTGATCTTCAGCGGCCGGGTGCGCGGCCTGCTGATCGGCGAGATCGACGGTCAGTGGGATTCGGCGGCGGTGATGATGTACCCGTCCTTCAAGGCCATGGCGGCGATCCTAGGCTCGCCGGCCTATGCCGAGATCCATGTCCACCGCGACGCCGGCCTGGAAGGCCAGGTGCTGATCGAGACCGTCATGGGCTGAAGCCCGAAGGCCGCGAGGGCCTCGGTTTGGGGGGAACTGTCTTGATATCGAGTTTTTGGGTCTGGGGCGTGGCCCTGGTTGTCTACACCCTGTTTCTGGCCTGGTACGTCAATTGGCGCGGGCCGCTGGCCAAGGCCGAGGTCGAGGACCTGATCGGGCGCATGACGGCCTCGGGCGTGGGCCGGGGCGGGCCTGACGAACTGCCGACCCTGCGGCGCTTCCTTGACGAGGACGACGGCCGTGAGTTCTTCATGCTCAACGTCATCCGCATGGCCGACGGCCCGGTGGCCGATCC
>NZ_PEGG01000174.1 GCF_002737765.1 Caulobacter sp. B11
GCCTCGGGCATCGTCCGGCTGGACATCCAGCGGGCCCGCACCACCGAGGTGGCCATCGTCCAGGCCGCCCTGACCAGCGACATCCTGCCGATGCGCCGGCTGGAGAAGGTGGCCGACACCCTGCGTGAGCGCCTCGACCGCGTGCCCGGCGTCCGCGAGGCCCGCTATTACGGGGCCCCGGCCTCGGAGGTGCGGGTGTCGCTGGACCTGGCCCGGCTGGCGGCCCTGAAACTGCCGGCCACGGCCGTAGCCGACGCCCTGCGCGCGGCCGGCGCCGAGGCTCCGGTCGGGGCGGTGCAGGCCGGCGACCGGCGCTTCAACGTCAAGGCCGGCGGGGCCTTCCGCTCGCTGGAAGCGGTCGGCGACACCCCGGTGCGGGCGATCGGCGGGCGGGTGGTGCGGGTGCGCGACGTGGCCCAGGTGGCCTGGGCCCAGGACGAGCCGACCCATCTGGCCCGCTTCAATGATCGCCGCGCCCTGTTCCTGACCGTCACCCAGAAGGACGGCCAGGACGTCACCAAGATCACCAAGGCCGTCGAGGCGGTGCTGGACGACTACGAAAAGGCCCTGCCGGCCGGGGTCAAGCTGGAGCGCGGCTTCGTCCAGGCCGAGAACGTCAAGCACCGGCTCAAGGCGCTGTTTCGCGACTTCGCCATCGCCCTGGTCCTGGTGTTGATCACCCTGCTGCCCCTCGGTCTCAGGGCCGGGGTGGTGGTCATGGTCTCGATCCCGCTGAGCCTGCTGATCGGCCTGTCGCTGCTGCAGGCCTTCGGCTTCACCCTCAACCAGCTGTCGATCGCCGGCTTCGTGCTGTCCCTGGGCCTGCTGGTCGACGACAGCATCGTCATCACCGAGAACATCGCCCGCCGGATCCGCGAGGGTGAGAGCCGCACCGACGCGGCGATCAACGGCACGCGCCAGATCGCCCTGGCGGTGATCGGCTGCACCGCGACCCTGATGCTGGCCTTCCTGCCGCTGATGGCCCTGCCGGCCGGATCGGGGGCCTATATCCGTTCGCTGCCGGTGACGGTGCTATGCACGGTGGGCGCCTCGCTGCTGGTGTCCCTGACCATCATTCCCTTCCTGGCCAGCCGGGTGCTGGACAAGCATTCCGATCCCGAGGGCAACCGGCTGCTTCAGGCCGTCAACGGCCTGATCCACCGCGTCTATCGCCCGGTCCTGCACTTTGGCCTGGCCCGGCCCTGGCTGAGCCTGGCGATCATGCTGACGATCTGCGCCACCACCGTGCCGATGCTGAAGATCATCGGCTCCAGCCTGTTCCCGCCGGCCGAGACCCCGCAGTTCCTGGTCCGTATCGAGACCCCGGACGGCAGCGCCCTGGCCCGCACCGACCGCGCCCTGCGCTATGTCGAGCAACGCCTGGCCAAGGAGCCCGACATCACCTGGCGGGCCGCCAATCTGGGCCGCGGCAATCCGCAGATCTTCTACAACCAGCAGCAGCGCGAGAGCGCCACCACCTACGCCGAGGTCTTTGTCAGCCTGAAGGCCTGGGAGCCGGTCAGGAGCGACGCGGTGCTGGACGGCCTGCGCCGCGACTTCGCCCGCTTCCCCGGCGCGCGGATCAGCGTGGTGACCTTCGAGAACGGCCCGCCGATCGACGCCCCGGTCGCCGTGCGCATCACTGGCCAGGACCTCGACGTGCTCAAGGCCCTGGCGGCGCGGGCCGAGACGGTGCTGAAGGCCACGCCGGGCACGCGCGACGTCAGCAACCCGATCCGCCTGGACCGCACCGACCTCGATCTCGGCGTCGACGAGGCCAAGGCCGCCGCCCTGGGCGTGCCGGCCGGGGCCCCGCGGCGCGTCGCCCGCCTGGCCCTGTCGGGCGAGGAGACGGCCCGCTTCCGCGATCCCGACGGCGACGACTACGCCGTCAAGGTGCGCCTGCCGATGGGCCAGACCGACGGGGCCGGCCGTAACGAACTGGCTGACCTGCAGCGGATCTATGTGCCCACCGCCGACGGCGAGGCGGCCCCGCTGGGCGCGGTGGCCTCGCCGCGGCTGCGCGCCAGCCCGGCCCGCATCGACCGCTTCGACCGCGAACGCACGGTGACGGTGACGTCCTATATCCGGACCGGCTTCCTGACCGCCAAGGTCACCGAGGACACCGTCGCCCGCCTGGCCCGCGACCTGCCCATGCCGCCCGGCTACCGCCTGTCGATGGGCGGCCAGGCCGAGGCGCAGTCGGAAAGCTTCGCCGGCCTCGGCGCCGCGGTGCTGGTGGCGGTGTTCGGCATCCTGGCGGTGCTGGTCCTGGAGTTCCAGAAGTTCAAGACCGCCCTGGTCGTGGCCGGGATCATCCCGTTCGGCCTGTTCGGGGCGGTGGCGGCCCTGTGGATCACCGGCCATTCGCTGAGCTTCACCGCCACGATCGGGCTGATCGCCCTGATCGGCATCGAGATCAAGAACTCGATCCTGCTGGTCGACTTCACCGAGCAGCTGCGCAAGGGCGGCATGGGCCTGCACGACGCCATCGAGAAGGCCGGCGAGGTGCGCTTCCTGCCGGTGCTGCTGACCTCGGTGACGGCGATTGGCGGCCTGCTGCCCCTGGCGCTGGAAAACTCCGGCCTCTACTCGCCCCTGGCCATCGCCATCATCGGCGGCCTGATCACCAGCACCCTGCTCTCGCGGGTGGCGACGCCGGTGATGTACTGGCTGACGGCGCGGGGTGAGGAAGGCAGCCACTGAGATCCTCCCCCCAAGGGGGACGTGTCGCGGAGCGACGGAGGGGGAAGTCTGCGACCGGCGTGGGAACACTTCCCCCTCCGGCCCTACGGGCCACCTCCCCCACAGGGGGAGGATCTATCGCCTCTTGTCTATTTTACACTCGTATAGCAAGCTCCTCCCCTATCCCGAGGAGACACCATGGCCGAGACCCAGACGCGCGACGCCGTCATCATTGGCGGAGGCCATAACGGCCTCGTCTGCGCCTTCTACCTGGCCAGCGCCGGGCTGAAGGTCACGGTCTGCGAGGCGCGCGGCGTGGTCGGCGGGGCGGCGGTGACCGAGGAGTTCCATCCCGGCTTCCGCAACTCGGTGGCCAGCTACACCGTCAGCCTGCTGAGCCCGCGGGTGATCCGCGACATGGACCTGCACGGCCTGGGCCTGACCATCGTCGAGCGGCCGATCTCCAACTTCCTGCCCCTGGCCGATGACAGCTACATCAAGCTGGGCGGCGGGCTGGAGCGCACCCAGGCCGAGTTCCGGCGGTTCTCCGAGAAGGACGCCGCCGCCCTGCCCGCCTATTACGCCATGCTCGACGAGATCGGCGACGTGCTGCGCGACCTGGCCGGCGAGACCCCGCCCAATCTCGGCGACGGCCTGCACGGCCTATTGCGCGGCGTGCGCCAGGGCTCGCGCCTGGCCTTCCTGTCGCGCGAGCGCAAGCGCGACCTGCTGGACCTGTTCACCAAGAGCGCCCGCGACTTCCTGGACGGCTGGTTCGAGAGCGACGCGGTCAAGGCCAGCTTCGGCTTCGACGCTGTGGTCGGCAATTTCGCCAGCCCGGATTCGCCGGGCTCGGCCTATGTGCTGCTGCACCACACCTTCGGCGAGGTGAACGGCAAGAAGGGCGCCTGGGGCCACGCCATCGGCGGCATGGGGGCCATCACCCAGGCCATGGCCAAGGCCTGTATCGCCAAGGGCGTCGAGATCCTGACCGATGCGCCGGTCGAGGCGGTGTTCGTCGAGGGCGGCAAGGCCGCCGGCGTGCAGCTGGTCGACGGCCGGCGCTATTCGGCCCCGATCATCAGCTCCAACCTCAATCCGGCCCTGCTGTATGGCAAGCTGATCGCCCCCTCGGCCCTGCCCGAGCCCTTCAAGAAGTCGATCAAGGGCTACAAGAACGGCTCGGGCACCTTCCGGATGAACGTGGCCCTGTCGGAGCTGCCCGACTTCACCTGCCTGCCCGGCACGGCCGCAGCCGAGCACCACCAGTGCGGCATCGTGCTCTCGCCGAGCCTGGACTACATGGACGAGGCCTATCGCGACGCCAAGGCGTTCGGGATCAGCAAGAAGCCGATCGTCGAGATGCTGATCCCCTCGACCCTGGATTCGACCCTGGCCCCGCCCGGCCAGCACGTGGCCAGCCTGTTCTGCCAGCAGTTCGCGCCGACCCTGCCCGACGGCCGCTCGTGGGACGATGAGCGCGAGGCCGCCGCCGACCTGATCATCGACACGGTCAATCAGTGGGCCCCCAACTTCAAGGCCTCGGTCCTGGGACGAATGATCCTGTCGCCGCTGGACCTGGAGCGGAAGCTGGGCCTGACCGGCGGCGACATCATGCACGGCCACATGTCGCTGGATCAGCTGTGGGCCGCCCGCCCGGTGCTGGGCCACGCCAGCCATCGCGGCCCGATCCCCGGCCTCTACATGTGCGGGGCCGGCTGCCATCCGGGCGGCGGGGTCTCGGGCAATCCGGGCCGCAACGCCGCGCGCGAGATCCTGCGCGACCGCGACGTCAGCACCGCCATCAAGCTGAGCATCGTGGGGCGGTGATGGACCACGCCGCCAACGTTCAGGATCCCAATCCTACCCCCGTCGCCGACCCGGACGCCGACTGGGGCCTGCCCGGCTGGCTCTACGCCAATGAGCGGTTCTTCCGGGCCGAGCAGGACAAGGTCCTGCGGCCGTCCTGGCAGATCGTCTGCCATCTGAACGACATCCCGGCCCCCGGCCTTCCACACCTTCGAGTTCCTCGAGAGCGTCTTTGTCGTGCGCGGCAAGGACGGCGGGGCGCGGGCCTTCACCAATGTCTGCCGGCATCGCGGCGCGCGC
>NZ_PEGG01000175.1 GCF_002737765.1 Caulobacter sp. B11
TCGACACGGTCTCGGTCGCCTTGACCCCGAAGGACCGCATTCGCCCCGACGGGCTGCGACCGGTCCTTGTCACCCTGGCGGATCGCCCGGCCAAGACCATTCGAGCTGGGCGCCGGCTTTTCGACCAGTGAAGGCCCGGCGTCGATGCGCGGTGGATCCGCTATAATCGCCTGCGCCGCGCCGACACCACTACGATCACCGCCCGCCTCGCCGAGCTGGACAGCCGCCTGGAAGGCGAGCTCAGCCTGCCTCACTGGCGTCGCGCCCAACAGACCCTGAAGCTCAACGGCGCGGTGTTCCGCGACACCACCGACGCCTATGAGGAAGCCGGCGCTCGGTTCAGCGCGGATCTGACTCGCCGTCTGCGGCCCACCGTCTATCGCACCTATGGCGTCGCGCTGGATCTGACACGGACAGATGAACTGGTGCAGGACAGCACGGGCCTGACCAGCACGGTCCGGCAGAACCTGGCGACCCTCACCACCTTGGCGGCCTATGCCCTGGATCGGTCAGACGACGTTCTTGACCCTCATACCGGTTGGCGGGTCGAGGCCCGGCCGAGCCCACGGTGATCCTGGGCGACACCAGCCTGAATTATGTCCGGACTCAGGCCCAGGGTTCGATCTATTTTCCCTTTGGCGAAACGGCGTCCACGGTGATCGCCGGGCGATTGAAGGCCGGCTCGATGCTGGGCGGCACGCTGCCCGAGGCCCCCGCGGCGCGGCGGTTCTATTCCGGCGGCGGCGGATCTGTGCGCGGCTATGCCTACCAGGCCATCGGACCGCGTTTGAAGAGCAACAACACGCCGCAGGGCGGGCTTTCGCTGCTGGAAACCTCGATCGAGGTACGCCACCGCTTTACCGAGCGCTGGGGCGGGGTGGCCTTTGTCGACGCCGGCGCGGTGGGCGGCGCGCAGACGCCCAGTCTCGACGACTTCCGGGCCGGCGTCGGGGTCGGCGTGCGCTATGATCTCGGCTTCGGGCCGATCCGCGCCGACATCGCCATACCCCTCGGTAAACGGGTCGGCGACCCGGCCTTCCAGATCTATCTCAGCATCGGTCAGAGCTTTTGAGCGAGACGTCGGATGTCACGGAGGCGGTCGTCAAGACGGCGCGCCGGATCGGGGGCCCAGGCTGGCTGATCATCGCGTCGGTCACGCTGGTCATGCTCGTCGCGCTGCTGTTCGGCGGCGTGCGGCTCGGGGCCATCACGCCGCAGGGGCGGGCGTTTCTGGAAGCCCGCACCAGCGGCCTCAAGCTTGGCCGGATCGGACGCCTGAAGATCGAGGGGCTGTCGGGCGATATCTGGCGGGACTTCGGGGTCGGCCGTCTGACCATTTCGGATGAAAAGGGCGTCTGGCTCGAGGCCCGGGATGTTCACGTCGTGTGGCGGGCCACAGAGCTGTTCGGTCGACGCTTCCATGCCGACCGCATTACCGCGCGACAGGCGCTGGTGCTCCGGCGGCCGACTCTGACCCCGAAAGGCAAGTCGAGCGCCGCGCCCCTGTCGATTGATATCGACAGCTTCGCCCTACGCCTGGTGACCCGACCGGAGTTCAGTCGCCAAGCTGGGGATTTCGATGTCGCCGGCGACTATGAAATGGCCCGGAGGGGCGGGCAGAAGGGCCGGCTGGGCGTGGTCAGTCATCTGCATGCCGGAGACCACCTGAATCTTGTCTTCGATCTGGGACGGAACAAGACCCTGCTGCTGGCCGCTGACGCCCAGGAGGCCAACGGCGGCGCGATCGCCGGGGCCCTGGGCCTGTCAGCGGAGCGCCCGTTTGATCTGAGCGCCAAGGCCAACGGCACCATCGAGCGCGGGGCCTTCACGGTGCTGGCCCGCTCGGGCGATACGACCCCGCTCAAGGCCGGGGGAGCGTGGGATCCTCAGGGCGGTTCAGCCAGCGGTCGGATCGATCTGTCGGCCTCGTCCCTGACGCGGCGCCTGGAGCGAATGTTCGGGGCAGGGGCCGAGTTTTCGGTCCTTGGCCGCAAGGCAGGCGCCTTTCAGGACCTGAAGATTCAGGTCGACAGCCCCAACCTCAAGCTGTCGGGGCGCGGCCTCGGGATATCGGCAAGCGGCTCACGGGCCCCGATGGCTTCCCGTTCACCGCCGTGATCAGCGACCTGTCAAAGGTCACGGTCCTTCCCGACATGGGGACGGGGCGGGTCAAGGGCGTGTTCAGCCTGGGTAAGCAGGGCTTTGCGATCGAAGGGGCGGTCGATGTCGCCGACCTGTCATGGCTCGGCTACCAACTGGCGCGCGTGCGCGGCCCGGCGAAAGTGTCATGGAAGTCCGGCGAACTGACCATCAAGGCCGAGGCGGCCGGTGAAGGCGGCGGCGGCCAGGGCTTGCTCGCCCTGCTGGGCCCGTCCCCCAAGGCCACCTTTGAAGGAGTCAGGTTGAAGGATGGCCGCTTCCTGATCCGCGCCGCCCATGTCGTGGCCCCCAACCTGATCGTCGACGGTGAAGGGGAACGCGGGATCCTCGGCGGTCTGACCTTCAAGGGCGACGCCACGGTCGCCTCGCTGGGACCGGTGCGCGCGGGAGCCAAGGGTCAGGTCACCGCGAAATGGTCGGCCAGCCAGGCCGGCTCAAACCCGTGGGCCTTGACGGTCGACTCCCGGGCGACAGACTTCGGGACGGGTTGGCCGGAGCTGGACCGTTTGCTCGGCGCCACGCCGCGATTCTCTGGGCGGGCCATTTGGGCCGACAGCCGCCTGTCGGTGTCTGAAGGCAAGCTGGACGGGGCGTCCGCCGCGGTTCGCGGGGGCGGGGTTCTGGGGCCAAGCAGCGCCTTGGGGTTCAAGCTGGACTGGACCGCCGCCGGCCCCTTCCGGATCGGTCCGGTGGAGCTGACCGGCAAGGCCAGGGGGACCGGCGCGATCACCGGCACGCTAGCCGCGCCGCGGGCCGATATCGTCGCCGATCTGGACAGTATCGACCTGCCTCGCCTGCCTCTGACTGACGCTCATGTCCTGCTGTCCTTCGCGCGGGGCGCCGCGGGAACCGATGGGTCGGTGACGATCGACGCCACCAGCCAGCACGGCCCGGCGCGCGGAACCACGAATTTCAGCTTCGCGCCCGGGGGCGTCGAGCTGTCCGGCCTGGATGTCGACGCCGGCGGCGCCAAGGCCCAGGGCGCGGTATCCCTGCGCAGCGGCCGACCGGCGACGGCGAACCTGCAGGTTGCGATCGGCCCGGGCGCCTTCCTGACCCAAGGCCAGGTCAAGGGCATGGTGCGGATCGTCGAGGCCGCCGACGGGGCCAACGCCGTGCTGGATCTGACGGCGCAGGACGTGATCGGCGGCGCGTGGAAGATGCGTTCGGCGACCATCAAGGCTTCCGGCCCGCTGGCGCGACTACCCTTGACCATCGCGGCGCGCGGCGAGGCTCCGGCGGGGGTCTGGTCCCTCAAGGGCTCCGGCGTGCTCAGTGAGCAGGGACCAGAATACAGCCTGGCGCTCGACGCCGCTGGGACCATGGCCCGCACCGAGGTGCGCACCCGCGAAACCGCCCAGATCCGCTTTGGCGGACCGCAGACAACAGCCCGCGTGCGCCTGATCCTGGGCGATGGCCAGGCGGATGTCGACGCCGACATCGGTGGAGACCGGGCGGTCCTGAACGCGACGCTCAACGGCGTCAGCCTCACCGCCCTGAACCCCGACCTCGCCGGGCAGATCGACGCCCGCCTTGGCCTGCAGGGACGCGGCGAGCAACTGACCGGCGACTTCAGCGCCACTCTGCGCGACGCCCGCGAGCGGGGCGCGCAGATCGAACAGTCGATGAACGTCCAGATCAAGGGCGACCTGCGCGACACGCTCCTGACCGTCAACGCCACGGGCTCGGATCGTCAGGGTCTGCGGGCCGCCGTCGATTTCGTCCTGCCGACCGAGGCGTCGGCCAAGCCGTTCCACCTGGCGATCAACCGCCAGCGCCCCGTCCAGGGCAAGTTCCTGGCCCAGGGGGAAATCAAGCCGCTGTGGGACCTGGTCGTGGGGCCCGAACGGGGGCTGTCGGGCCGCATCGACGCCGAAGGAACCCTGGCCGGAACCCTGGCGGATCCGCGCCTCGTTGGACGGGCCGCCCTCGAGAAGGGCGGTTTCGACGACGGCCAGACGGGCCTTCGCCTCCGTGACGTGACCATCCGCATGGCTCTGGCCGACAACGCCATCGATGTCAGCCAGGCCAGCGGCGGCGACGGTCAGGGCGGCGAGGTCAGCGGCTCTGGTCGTATCAGCCTGGCCCGCGACGGGGTCAGCGGCTTCCGCCTCAATCTGCGCGGCTTCCAGGTGGTGGATACCGATCTGGCCACGGCCATCGCCACCGGTCAGGCGACGATCAATCGCGGCGCCGACGGCAAGGTCAAGATGACCGGGGCCCTGACCATCGACCGCGCCGACGTTTCGGCCGACAGCAAGACGCCGGCCGGGGTGGTGGTGATGGATGTGGTCGAGCGCAATCGGCCCCAGGATCTGGTTCAGGGCGTCGAGGCGCGACGTGTCAATGTCGGCGGCGGCATGGCTTTGGATGTGACGCTGAAGGCCCCCCGGCGGGTGTTCGTCAAAGGCCGCGGTCTGGATGTGGAGCTGTCGCTCGACGCCCATGTCGGCGGAACCTCGTCCAGCCCCGTCCTCGACGGCGTGGCCCGGGTAGTGCGCGGCGAATACGACTTTGCGGGCAAGCGGTTTGAATTTGACGACGGCGGGGTCGTGCGCCTGGCCACCCAGATGGACCGCATTCGTCTGGACCTGTCGGCCACCCGCAGCGACACGGCCCTGACCGCCATCGTGCGCATACAGGGTACGGCCGCCAAGCCCGAGATCACCCTGACCTCGCGTCCAGAACTGCCCAGCGACGAGGTGCTCAGCCAGGTGCTGTTCGGCTCGTCGGCCGCCAACCTGACCCCGATCGAGGCCGCGCAACTGGCCTCGGCCCTGGCCGCCCTGGCCGGAGGCGGGGGCTTCGACGTGATCGGCAATATCCGCAACCTGGCCCGGTTGGACCGCCTGTCGTTCGCCGAGAGCGCCACGGGGGTGACTGTGGCTGGCGGAAAGTACGTCACTGACGACGTCTATCTCGAAATCATCGGCGGCGGCCGCGAGGGTCCCGCCGCCCAGGTCGAGTGGCGCATCCGTCGCGCCCTGTCCCTGGTGTCGAGAATTGGCGGTCAGGGCGACGCAAAGCTTTCCGTCCGCTGGCGAAAAGACTACGAATAGGCTGTTTCCCGCCAAGCTCCGGCTTTGCGGTCGCAAACGCACCAGATTTCAGGTCTGGAGCCGCTATGGGCGGACGGTTTGCGCCGTTCTGGTCCGGCTTCGGGGCAAGGCTGTTGCGTGGGCTCCCGGTTTCCTCCTCCCAGGAAGCACGGTTTGCCCGCGGCCCTTGGTTTAGGTTGAGCTGAGGGAGACAATAAGCCAATGCGACTCACGAATGAGGACCGCGTCGTTCTGGACGGTCTGGCGCCCGACGGGCCCCGGATGATCGAACGCGCCGTGGCCTGGTGCGCTGTCAACTCCGGCAGCCGTCACCTGGACGGGCTGGAACGGCAGCGCCGCCTGCTGGTCGAGGCCTTCTCGGTCCTGCCCGCCGCGCCGGCCGAGATCCCGCTGGCCGCCTCGCCCGAAATCGGGGCTGACGGCAAGGTGGGCGAGCAGACCCACCCGCCCGCGATCGCCGTCGTGGTCAGGCCCGACGCGCCGGTTCAGGTCGTGCTGACCGGCCACTACGACACCGTCTATCCCGAGACCAGTCGCTTCCAGACCGTGACCACCCGCCCGGACGGCGCCCTGCATGGGCCCGGCATCG
The DNA here is from genome assembly GCF_002737765.1 of Caulobacter sp. B11. Classification (GTDB taxonomy): domain Bacteria; phylum Pseudomonadota; class Alphaproteobacteria; order Caulobacterales; family Caulobacteraceae; genus Caulobacter. The sequence goes on from NZ_PEGG01000175.1 coordinate 5,809, forward strand.
CCGACATGAAGGGCGGCATCTCGGTCATGCTGGCCGCGCTTGAGGCCTTCGAGCGACATCCCGATGCGGCGCGGGTCGGCTATCGCGTGCTGCTGTCCCCCGACGAGGAGATCGGCTCGGTCGCCTCGGCCCCGGTGTTGGCCCAGTTCGCCGCCCTCGGTCATGTCGGCCTGACCTATGAGCCCGCCCTGGCCGACGGATCCCTGGCCAGCGCCCGCAAGGGCTCGGGCAACTTCCACATCGTCGTGCACGGCCGCGCCGCCCATGCCGGTCGCGACTTCGCCGCCGGCCGCAACGCGGTGATGGAGGCCGCCAGGATCGCCCAGGCCCTGGACGCCCTCAACGGCCGCCGCGGCGGCGTCACCATCAACATCGCCAAGATCGACGGCGGCTCGCCGCTCAATATGGTCCCGGACGTGGCGATCGTGCGGTTCAATGTGCGCTTTCCGGACGGTGAGGACGCCGTCTGGTTCGAGGCGCAGGTGGCCGCCATCGTCGCCTCGACGCGGGGCGAGGGCCTGCACGCCCACCTGCATGGGGCGATCACCCGCGGCGCCAAGCCGTTCAACGCCGCTCAGCAGCGGCTGTTCGGCGCGGTGCGCGAGGCCGGAGCTCTCCTGGGCCAAGACATCGCCTGGAAGCCGTCCGGCGGGGTCTGCGAGGGCAATAACCTGTTCGCCTCGGGCCTGCCCAATGTCGATACCCTGGGCGTGCGCGGCGGCGACATCCACAGCGAGGCCGAACACGCCTGGCCCGAAAGCTTTGTCGAGCGCGCCCAGCTCTCGGCCCTGATCCTGATGAAACTGGCGAGCGGCGAGATCGACGGCCCAGGCCTGCGCGCCGCCATGACCCGCCTCCCGGAGTGCCACTGACCATGCTTGTCGTTCGTCCCGCCATGCCCGCCGATTTCGATAGCCTGATGGAGCTGGCGGTGCTGTCCGGCCGCGGTTTCACCAGCCTGCCGGAAGACGAGCAGACCCTGCGCGCCCGCCTTGATCTGTCCCGGGCCAGCTTCCATTCCGAAGTTGCAGCGCCAGAGGCTTGG
>NZ_PEGG01000176.1 GCF_002737765.1 Caulobacter sp. B11
ATCCTCCTCGTTAACGAGAGAATGAGGGTGCCAGCGGATCTGAGGAAAAGCTTGCGGCAGGAGTGGTATTACGTCTGTAAATTCGGAATTTGGGAACACGCTCAGCGGAAAGGAGAAAAGCCTGAGCAAGCAATCAGAAGGTTAAATGGACAGGCCAACTACCAGCGCTGGGTTGATCCCCAGGACAAATCATTAGGCGAAATCTGCAAAGGCATTTCTGCTATCCAAAAGGACCTGATTAATCCAACTTTTGGCGGATAGCATTGTTTTTGTAGTTCAACGATGCGTCGTAATGTCATCGCTGCTATAGTGATCTCTTATTTCTCTCAGAGGTCTCCTTCAGGGGAGAGAAGAAGAGAACAAGGGGGACACCCCCTTATCGTCAACCAAAGCCCCTTTCCACCCCTAGCCGGTCTCACCCCCCTACGGCTGATGCGCCCACACCCAGCCGGCGCGGATCTGGCCGGTGAACACATAGCGATAGTCATTGAGCACGCCGATCGCGTCGGCGCCGTTGGCGGCGACGCGGCGGTCGGTGCTGCGGGCCATCACCGTCTCGGCCGAATGGCTCAGGCGCAGATAGGCCTGCTCGGCTTGTCCCTGGTTGATCAGCTGGATGCCCAGTAGGGTATTGACCCCGGTGGCGACCAGCGAGCGGGCCTGGGCCGGGTCGCGGGCCAGGCGGTCGTCGATGGCGACCAGGGCCTCGATGGCCTGGCGGAAGACGGCGCGGTCGTTGAGGCGCTCGGCGTCCTCGAACGACATCATCGCCAGGTTCAGGGCGTTGAGCAGGGTGGTCGGGGCGGTGGGGCCGTTGACCCTCTGGCGGCGGGCCTGCAGGTCGCTCATCAGGGCGCGGGCGGCGGCGCGGCGGGCCGGGTCGTCGGTGGCGCGCCAGAACACCGCCAGCACCTCGCCGGTCTTCAGGGTCAAGAGGTCGTCGGGGCCGCGCAGCCGGCCATAGGCGCGATAGACCCCTTCCTGCAGGTCGCCGGCCCGGCGCGGGTCGCCCGCCCCGGCCAGGGCCCCGGCCAGGGCGTAGGTGGCGTCCAGGGTAGTGGAATGGTCGGGACCGCGCAGGGCGGTCAGGCGGGCCACCAGCGGCTGGCCCAGGTCGCGGGCCTCGGCGTAGCGGCCCTCGGCCGACAGCAGCTGCACTGACAGGGCGGCGGCCAGCAGCACCTCGGCCTCGGGGGCGCCGGGGCGCGGGGCGGCGGCCAGCTGGCGGCGGATCTGCTGGGCCTCGGCGTTGTAGCCCAGGGCCAGCAGGTTGGTGACCAGGCTGGCGCCGATCTGCCGGGTCTCCAGGGCGGTGGGGCCATAGAGGCCGACCATGCCCTGATAGCCGGCCTCCAGATGCGGCTGGGCCTCGTCATAGCGTCCGGACACCGACAGGGCCCCGCCGAGGGCGGCCTCGGCGATGATGGCGACCGGATCGCCGGGGCCGCGCCGGCTGGCCCGGGCCTGGATCTGGCGGGCCAGGGCCACGGCGGCGTCGCGATCGCCCTGATAGGCCTGGAAACTGGCCATGATCGCCCCGGCCATCAGGGCCTCGGGCCCGTCCTCGCCGCTCCGGGCCACCATGACCTGGCGAAAGCGGGCGATATGGGCCACGGCGTCGGCGAAGGCGTCCTGGCCGGCCAGGGCGGTGGCCAGGTTGAGCTCGGCGGCCAGGGTGCGGTCGTCGTCGGGACCAAGGGAAGCCTTGAGGGCCTCGAACTCGGCCCGCCGGGCGGCGGTCAGCGGGGTGTCGGCCGCCTGGACCGGCAGGGCCAGGGCCAGCCAGCAGGCCAGGGCCAGCCCCGCGCCCCTCATCAAGCCCCCAACCGCATCCGCGCCGCCTCCCGTGATCCGCGCCAGCATGCCCGGTCGGCGGCCAGGGCGCACCCGCCCGGAACGGGGGGTAGCGGCGGCTTGCGCCGCGCGGACCCCCTCCGGCCCTCCGGCCCTCCGGCCCTCCGGGCCACCTCCCCCGACCCCCTCAGTCGGCTTTGCCGACAGCTCCCCCGAAGGGGAGCAATGGGGGAGGATCTAACAGCTACAGCCGGCTCTTGCGGAAGGCCTCGGCCTGCTCCGCCCGCAGCTCGGCCCGGACCCGCTTGGGCATGGCCTTGTCGACGGTCTCGCCGACCCCGGTGAGGATCTCGTTGGCGAATTCCAGGTCCATCAGCTTCATGCGCTTGATCTCGTCGCGCAGGCGGGCGGCGGTCTCGAATTCCAGGTTGGCGGCGGCCTCGCGCATCCGGGCCTCGAGGTCCTTGAGGGCCGACTTGAAATTGTCGCCGCTGAACGGCTTGTCGTCCTTCTCGCCGAAGCCGCCGATCGGCACGGTGACCCGGTCGCCGCGCTCGTACGGCGAGTTCAGGATGTCCTTGATGTCGCGCTTGACGCTCTCGGGCGTGATGCCGTGGTCGAGATTGTACTGGTGCTGCTTTTCGCGGCGGCGGCTGGTCTCGCCCATGGCCCGCTCCATGCTGCCGGTGATCCGGTCGGCATAGAGGATGACCTTGCCGTCGAGGTTTCGCGCCGCGCGGCCGATGGTCTGGATCAGGCTGGTCTCCGAGCGCAGGAAGCCTTCCTTGTCGGCGTCGAGAATGGCCACCAGGCCGCATTCGGGGATGTCGAGGCCCTCGCGCAGCAGGTTGATGCCGACCAGCACGTCGAACTTGCCCAGCCGCAGGTCGCGGATGATCTCGATGCGCTCCATGGTGTCGACGTCGCTGTGCATGTAGCGCACGCCGATGCCCTGCTCGTTGATATATTCGGTCAGGTCCTCGGCCATCTTCTTGGTCAGGACGGTGACCAGGGTGCGGTAGCCCTTGGCCGAGGTCTGGCGGATCTCGTCGATGACGTCATCGACCTGGGAGGCGCCGTCCTTGCTGACCGGGCGCACCTCGACCGGCGGGTCGATCAGGCCGGTGGGGCGGATCACCTGCTCGGCGAAGACGCCGCCGGAGCGTTCCAGCTCCCAGGCGGCCGGGGTGGCGCTGACATGCACCGACTGGGGCCGCATGGCGTCCCATTCCTCGAACTTCAGCGGCCGGTTATCCAGCGCCGAGGGCAGGCGGAAGCCGTACTCGGCCAGGGTCCATTTGCGGCTGCGGTCGCCCTTGTACATGGCCCCGATCTGCGGAACCGTCTGGTGGCTCTCGTCGGTGAAGAGCAGGGCGTTGTCGGGGATATATTCAAAGAAGGTCGGCGGCGGCTCGCCGGTCTTGCGGCCTGACAGATAGCGGCTGTAGTTCTCGATGCCGGCGCAGGAGCCGGTGGTCTCGATCATCTCCAGGTCGAAGGTGGTGCGCTGCTCCAGGCGCTGGGCCTCCAGCAGCTTGCCGTTGGCGACCATCCAGGCCAGGCGCTCCTTCAGCTCCTTGCGGATCTCGATGATCGCCTGGCGCAGGGTGGGGCGCGGCGTGACGTGGTGGCTGTTGGCGTAGACCTTGATCGACGGCAGGTCGGCGGTCTTGCGGCCGGTCAACGGGTCGAACTCGCTGATCGCCTCGACCTCGTCGCCGAACATCGAGATGCGCCAGGCGCGATCCTCGTAGTGGGCGGGGAAGATCTCCAGGGTGTCGCCGCGCCGCCGGAAGGTGCCGCGCTCGAAGGCGGCGTCGTTGCGCTTGTACTGCTGGGCCACCAGGTCGGCCATCAGCTGCTTCTCGTTGATCGTCTGGCCGACCTCGAGGCTGAAGGTCATGGCCGTATAGGTCTCGACCGAGCCGATGCCGTAGATGCAGCTGACGCTGGCGACCACGATGACGTCGTCGCGCTCGAGGATCGCCCGCGTCGCCGAGTGGCGCATGCGGTCGATCTGCTCGTTGATCGAGCTGTCCTTCTCTATGTAGGTGTCGGTGCGCGGGACATAGGCCTCGGGCTGGTAGTAGTCGTAATAGCTGACGAAATACTCGACCGCGTTGTCGGGGAAGAAGCTCTTGAACTCGCTGTAGAGCTGGGCCGCCAGGGTCTTGTTGGGGGCCAGGATCAGGGCCGGGCGCTGGGTGGCCTCGATGACCTTGGCCATGGTGAAGGTCTTGCCCGAGCCGGTGACGCCCAGCAGCACCTGGTCCTGCTCGCGGCCCTCGAGGCCCGCCACCAGCTCGGCGATGGCGGTCGGCTGGTCGCCGGCCGGCTCATAGTCGCTGACCAGCTTGAAGGCCCGTCCGCCCTCCGACTTGGCCGGTCGGGCCGGGCGGTGCGGCCGCCACAGCATCGGCATCGACCCGTCGGCCGCCACCTCGAGGGCCGGATCGTGCAGGAAGGGCGTGGAGACGTCGGAAACGCCGGTGACCGGGGTGCGAGGCATGGCCCGAAGGTAAGGATCCCGGACCCCGAAGGCTAGGGGCCCTGCTGACGCGGGGTGTCAGCAGGGTGGCGGGAGGGGGTGGGTGAGATCGGGTGTGTTTGGCGATTGTGAACGTCATGGTTGTTTAGCTCGAAGAACTGTGTTCTCTTAAATTCCGGAATAGGCGGGACGCGGGGGGCGATCATGGGGCCAGGGTCTTGGGTCGCTCTGTCGACGCTGTTGATTGTGGGCGCGGTCGGCATTGATCCCGCCGGGGCGCAGACCCCGGCCAATATCCCCGAGGGGGCGCAGACCCCGGCGAAAGTCCCACAGGAGGCGGTTGAGGCTGCGGCGCGCGACCTCAAGGCCGCCGGTGACGAGCAGGCCTTGGTGCGAACGCGGCTAGAGACGGCGGCGCTGGTGCGCCAAACCGAACAGGTGCGGAAAGACACCATCGCCCTCCGGGCGGACAATGACAGGCGCAGCACCCAGGCCGTGCGACCGGTCGACTGGGTAGCCGACCTGGACCGCGCGGCGGCTCTGGCGATCCCGGCGCGTGTCAGCGCGCTGGACCTGTCCAGTCGGTTCGGCGTCGTCTGCACACGGGCTCCGTCCGGTAACGACAATGACTATTCCAGGTGGTTCACGGTCCCCAAAGACGGGGCGCGCCCTTTGGACACGCGCCCGATCCGCGAGTTCGCGGCGTGCTATCGGCGGCGGGCCGGTCAAATTCAGCTGGGCTCTGACATCGCCGGCTGGACGACCGGCGTGGCGCTGGTCGGGCTTTTGGTGGCCGGCAATACCATGGCGCCGAAGAAAACCACGGTGATGTGGACCTCGGGCGCCGTTGTGCCGATGATCCTCAACGACCTGCGCGGCAGCGGCTACCGGTCGCAGCTCTACAGCGCCGGAGCGGACGCCCTGGACCAGGTGGCGTTTCGCTACGATGTGCTGGCCTTCCGCCTACAGCACGCCGAGCGCCATTTCGAGACGTTGACGGGCAATGGCGACGCAATCGACAAGACCTGCGCCGATCTCGCGCAAAGCCTGCGCAGCGCCAAGACCTTGCCCGATACCGCGCGGCGCACGGTCGTTCTGGAAGGGGTTCAGGCCTTGTCCGCGCGGTGTGACGCCGCCGCGAAGACTCACAGCAGGCTCAAATTGATCCTTTCCGACGCCGTCGCCGCCAGGAGCGCGTTGCAGCTCTATGCGGCCGACGATGCGTTGCGCGTGGCCGCCCGCATGGACCTGTTGCAGCGGGCCCTACGGGCCTCTCCGTTCGAGGTGTTCCGCTCGATCGCCAAGCTTCCCTTCGCGACCGTTGAGGCGCTGTTGTCCGGGGAGGGCCTCCATCCGCGCTCGGACCCCCGATCCGATCTTGAATACCTCGTCGGCGGTCGCCGCTTGAGTTTCGCCACCCCTGCATTGCCGGATGAACTGGATCCCGCCGTGGCCCTGAGCCAGGCCTTCGAACAGGCGCTTAAGGAGTACGTGGCTGAG
>NZ_PEGG01000177.1 GCF_002737765.1 Caulobacter sp. B11
TCATCGACACCCCGCCGATGGGCTCGATCCTGTCGGCGCGGCAATTGCCGCCGGTGGGCGGCGACACGATGTGGTCGTCGATGACCGCGGCCTATCGGGCCCTGTCGCCGCCGATGCAGCGGTTTCTGGAGGGGCTTGAAGCCGTCCACAGCTTCGCCCACGCCTTCACCGCCACCGGACTGGCCGGCAGCCAGGCGGGCCGCGAGCGCTATGAAAAGGCCCGTCGCCGCTAATCCGCCGGTGGTCCACCCGGTGATCCGCACCCACCCGGAAACCGGCGAGCCCTGCCTGTTCGTCAATTCGGTTTTCACCCAGAGGATCAAGGGCCTGCGGGGCGAGGAGAGCCGGGCGCTGATGGCCTTCCTCAACGCCCACGTCCAGAAGCCGGAGTTCGTGGTGCGCTGGCGCTGGACGCCGGGGGCCGTGGCCTTTTGGGACAATCGCTGCACCCAGCACCGGGCGGTCGACGACTTCCTGCCGCACCGGCGGATCATGCACCGCGCGACGGTGCTGGGCGACCGTCCGATGTTTCGCGCCGCGCCGGCCGTCGGTTGATCCCGGTCCGCCATCAAATCACCCACGTCGCCGGTCAACTGAACCGTCACGGCGGCCAGCCGTTCTGAATCGGCCCAGGGCCACGGAGACGGAACCAGGATGATCGATGGCGAGGCGGTGCTGTCGGGGGTGGTCGCCGACGCGACGACGATCGGACGACGGATCGCCTCCGGTCTGGCCGCGCGGCCCTGGCTGATCGCCGTCATGGCCGGCCTGGGCCTGGTCCTGGCGGCGGCGGTCATCTGGCTGGGACACAGCCTGCCGATTTCCCGGTCGCTCGAGCCTCTGCCCAGCCCCGCCCTGATCCTGCTCGACGCCCAGGGCAAGCCCTATGCCCGGCGCGGCGGCTACAAGGAGGCGCCGGTGAGCATCGACGCCCTGCCGCCGCATGTCGTCCAGGCCTTCCTGGCCATCGAGGATCGTCGCTTCTATCGCCACTGGGGCGTCGATCTGACCGGCCTGGGCCGGGCCGCCCTGGCCAACGCCCGCGCCGGCCACACGGTGCAGGGCGGCAGCACCATCACCCAGCAGCTGGCCAAGACCTCGTTCCTGACCGCCGAGCGAAGCCTGCGCCGCAAGGGCCAGGAAGCCATGATCGCCCTGTGGCTGGAGCTGCGGCTGTCCAAGGACGAGATCCTGTCGCGCTACCTGTCCAGCATCTATTTCGGCGACGGGGTCTATGGCCTGGGCGCGGCGTCGCGACACTATTTCGGCAAGCCGCCGGAGCGGCTGACGGTCGGCGAGGCCGCCCTGCTGGCCGGAATCGTCAAGGCCCCGGTCAAGCTGGACCCGGTCGATCATCCCCAGGCCGCGCGGGCCCGGGCCGATCTCGTCCTGGCGGCCATGGTCGAGACCGGCGCGATCACCGCCCAGCAGGCCGCCGCCGGCCATGACGCCAGGGCCCGCAACGCCCGCGCCGACCTGTCGGTGGGCGGCTATTTCGCCGACTGGCTGTCGCCGCAGCTGGCCGACGCCTTCGACACCGCCCGCTATGGCGAGGTGCGCGTCGCCACCACCCTGGATCGACGCCTGCAGCGACGGGCCGAGGCCGCCGTGGCGCGCGGCCTGGCGGCGGCCGGCAAGCGCAAGGTCGGGCAGGCGGCCCTCGTCGCGATGCGTCCCGACGGCCGCGTGGTCGCCATGGTCGGCGGGCGACGCTATGCCGACAGCCAGTTCAATCGCGCCGCCCAGGCCCGCCGCCAGCCCGGTTCGGCCTTCAAGCTGTTCGTCTATCTGGCGGCCCTGCGCGACGGGGCGCGACCGGACATGATGGTCGTGGGCGACCCGGTGACCATCGGCGGCTGGACGCCTAGCAACCATGAGGGCGGCTCGGGTCGCGACCTGACCCTGCGCGAGGCCTTCGCCAGTTCGAACAACATTGTCGCCGCCCGCATCTTCCAGACGGCCGGAGGGCCCGCCGTGGTCCAGGCCGCGCGCGATCTGGGCGTCACCGCGCCGCTGAAGGCCGACGACGCCACCCTGGCCCTGGGCACGGCCGAGACGACCCTTCTGGAGCTGACGGCGGCCTATGCCGGGGTCGCGTCGGGCCGGTACCCTGTGGTGGCCAAGGGACGTCCCGGGCCCGCGCCGACCCAGCAGACCCTCGATCCGGTCCAGCGCGCGGCGCTGCTCGAGATGCTGGGCGCGGCGGTCGAGGAGGGCACCGGCCGGGCCGCGCGGACGGGCCAGTTGACCTATGGCAAGACCGGCACCACCCAGGACTATCGCGACGCCCTGTTCATCGGCTTCACCGGCGATCTGGTCGTCGGCGTCTGGGTCGGCAATGACGACCAATCGCCGATGAGGGGCGTCACCGGCGGCGGCGTTCCGGCCCAGATCTGGCGCGACTTCGTGGGCGGGGGCCTCAAGGTCGGCCTGATCGCCCGCGACCGGGCTCCGACCCCGCGGTTTGATCCTCGCACCCGCGACGACGAGGAAGCGCCCGGGCCCCGGGGGGCGTCCGACATTCCCGGCTGGCTGCGCCGCATCCTGGGACTTTAGGCGGCTCCGCCACATGGCGCGAAGGTTGCTGCGTCCTCCTCCGGCTGTCCCACAAAGGCATGCTTGAGCTTGGAGTGAAGCGATGACGACGCGTTCGACCTGGATCCTGCTGACGGCCATGACGGTCGGCGGCCTGCTGGCCGCGAGCGCGCCGGCCCTGGCCGACGGCTATCCGGCGGCCAGCCATCCCATCGCCGCCGCCCAGCCCAAGCCTCGGCCCAAGGCACGGACGCCCGTCCGGACCCGGGTGGTCATACGCACCGTGGATCGCCCGGTGATCGTCGAGAAGATCGTGCGCCAGCCGGTCTATGTCGAGCGTCGGGTCGAGGTCCCGGTCGAGCGGATCGTGGAAAAGACCGTCTATGTCGATCGCGTCGTCGAAAAGCGCGTCGAGGTTCCGGTCGAACGGATCGTTGAACGCCGCGTGGAGGTCCCGGTCGATCGCGTGGTCGAGAGGCGGGTCGTGGTGGAAAAGCGCGTCGAGGTTCTCGTCGATCGGCCGGTCTATGTGGATCGGGTGATCGAAAAGCCGGTCTATGTCGACCGGATCATCGAAAAGCGGGTCGAGGTTCCGGTCGCGCGCGGCTGCTGCGCGCCGCGCCCCTGCTGTGAGCGACGTGAGGTTTATGAGGGGCGGGAAGGCCGCGTCCGCGATGTCGAGATCCACGAGGACTCCTATTCCAGCACGACGGAGTCGTCGGCCTCGGAAAGCTACGTGTCGGAAGGCCAGGCCGGCTGGAGCTATTGGGGCAGCGCCCTGGCCGGCGACGGCTATGCCCAGTCGCGCGAGGGCGTGGCGACCGGCTATCAGGGCGGCCAGACCCGGCGCTACGGCCCGGGCGGCGGCTGGCGTCCGGCCTTGATCGGCGCGGGGGCGGCCTCGGCTTCGGCGGGAGCCCGGGCCGGCGCCACGGCGTCAGCGACGGCGAGCGCCCGCTCCAGCGTCAGCGTTCAGGCGCGCGGCGGCGGCAAGCGCGGCGGGACATCGTCGCACGGCGGCGGCTGCTGCCGACGCTAGTCCGGAGTCAGGGCTCCAGGCACACCGCCACGCAGCGGCTGGCCAGGGCCTCGGTGGCGTCGATGAACGGCACGCCGAGATCGTCCTGGTTCAGGACCAGCGGAACCTCGGTGCAGCCGGCGATCACCGCCTCGGCTCCCAGGGCGACAAGGCGGTGCGCCAGGCCCGCCATGGTCTCGCGTGACGCCGATCCCAGGTCGCCGGACTTGATGCGGTAGAGCAGGGCCATGAACTCGATCTGTTCGTGATCGCCCAGGCTGACCATCTCCAGACCCAGGTGCGAGAGCCGCTGGCGGTAGAGTCCCAGGGCTCCGGCGGCGCCCAGAACCCCGACTCGCGTGACGCCGGCCGTTCGGGCGGCCAGGCCGGCGGCGTGCGGCATGTCGACCAGCGGCAGGCCGCTGGCCCGAACCTCATCGGCGTAGGCATGGGCGGTGTTGCAGGCGATGGCCAGGACCTGGGCCCCGCCTCGCGCAGGCCCGCCGCCATGGCCGCCAGGACCGGACCGGCGGCGCCCGGGTCCAGACCGTGGTCCGGAACCCTGGGATTGATATCGACCAGAACCCTCAGATGGTCCTGTTCGTGGCGGACGGGCGTGGCGGCCTGCAGCTTGGCCAGGAAGTCCAGGGTGGCGGTTGGGCCCATGCCGCCGAGCACGCCGAGGATCTTGCTCATCTGGGGTTCCTTGCAAACCTTGCGAGCGCCTAGCCTAGCCCAGGCCGCATCGAGCCGGCCATGCGTCAGATCAAGCGGCGCTGGCCATGAGGGCGAGCAAATCGGCCACAGGGCGTGACATTCTGGGCGCGTGGAGACCGAACCTCCGACATGGTAGGATGATCAGCGCGGCGTAGGGTGCTCCCGAACTCCTCCAGCTGGTCGACGTCACGTCGCTCCGGCGCTAGGGAGGCCCCGTCCGCGACGGGAGGTAGACATGCTTCACAGACACTTTCTTGCGTCCGCCGTTCTGGCTGCGGCGCTGAGCGCCGCCGGCGGCGGCGCGGCCTGCGCCTCGACCCTGGTGATCGGCGGCGGCGCGGCCAAGGACTGCTCGGTCGCGGCCCTGGGCGGGCGATCCGACCCCGGCGCCATGGTCACCTGCAGCCAGGCCCTGGAGACCGAAAGCCTCAATTTCCGCGACCGGGCCAGGACCCACGTCAATCGCGGGGTCATGCAGCTGCGGCGCCGCGCCTGGAGCCTGGCGCGGGAAGATTTCGACGCCGCCTCCAAGATCGATCCGCAACTGGGCGAGGCCTATGTCAATCGCGGCGCGGCCTATGTCGGCGAGCGGCGCTACCAGGAGGGGTTGAAGGCGATCGACCGGGGGCTGGAGCTCGGGGTCAAGGACCCGGAAAAGGCCCTCTTCAACCGCGCCCTGGCCAATGAAGGCCTGGGCGACGTGACGGCGGCCTACAAGGACTACAGCCGGGCCGCCGAACTTGATCCCGATTGGGCGGCGCCGAAGACCGAACTGGCGCGTTTCTCCGTCAGACGGCCCTGACGCCCGGGGCGACGCGGAGACACTGGGATGAGCCTGCGGAGAGGAACGGTCGCGGCGCTGGCGGCCTTGGCGACCTGCGCCGGAGCCGGCCCGTCGTTCGCCCAGGTCGATCTGCGGGACCTGCGTCAGCGCGACGAGATCCTGCAGCGCCAGGATATCGACCGTCTGACCGCGCTCCATGCCCGCCTCGAGGCCCAGGCGGCCCGCGCCCGCCTCGACACCGACCTGACCCTGAGAGACCTGCGGACAGCTGTTCCGGCGGCCGGCGACGGCCTGGCCCTACGCCCATCCTTGCCCTTGCCCGAGGCGCCCCTGTCGTCCGAATACGACCGGATCAGCGCGGCGTCCGAGGCCCGGCTGGCCGCCAGCAATCTTCGGCTCAAGGCCATGCCACTTGCCGGTCGGCCCTGAGACCGGCATGAGTTTGACGCAGTAGTCGCGGGAGACAGCGGATGGAATGGCGTGGCGGACGGCGTTCGGGAAATATCGAGGACCGGCGCGGTCTGAGCGGCGTCGGCGTGGCCGGCGGCGGCATCGGCGCGGTGGTGCTGGCGGCCATCGGCTATTTCGTGTTCGGCATCGATCCCCAGACCACCTTGCAGGCCACCCAGCAGATCCAGGCCCAGAGCCAGGCCGAGGAGGGGCGCGGGGCCAGGTGGCCGATGAGGCCGGCCAGTTCGTCGACACCATCGAGACCTCCAACGCCGACGTCTGGGGCCCGATCTTCCAGGCCCAGGGCCAGCGCTATACGCCGCCCCAGGCGATCGTCATCTATGATCGCGCCACCGGAACGGGGTGCGGCACGGGCCAGGCGGCCATGGGGCCGTTCTATTGCCCCGCCGACCGCAAGGTTTATCTGGACCTGACCTTCTGGAACGAGCTGGAAAGCCGCTTCGGGGCCAAGGGCGAGTTCGCCCGGGCCTATGTGATCAGCCATGAGATCGGCCACCATATCCAGACCCTGACTGGCGCGTCGGATCAGGCCCGCCGCCAGGGCGCGCGCGGGGCGGAAAGCGGCTCGGTGCGGCTGGAACTGCAGGCCGACTGCTATGCCGGGGTCTGGGCGCGCCTCGCCCCTCAAGCGTCGAAGGGCGGCATCGCCATCAACCGCGCCGACATCGAGGACGGCCTGGGCGCCGCCGCGGCGGTCGGCGACGACGCCATCCAGCAAAAGACCCAGGGTCAGGTCATGCCCGACAGCTTCACCCACGGCACCAGCGCCCAGCGCATGCGCTGGTTCGGCAAGGGCTACGACGCCGGTGATCCCGGCGCCTGCGACACCTTCGGGGCCCGGAGCCTCTAGGCCCATCGGTCGATCCGCGTTCGGTCAGGGCTTGGCGCCGGGCGTGGTTCGGTGTCCCCTCACGGTGACGTTTGCCGGGGGATCCACACCATGTCGCCATTTGGCCTGAACACGCTTGTCGCCGCGGCGGCGATCTCCGCCCTGCTGAGCACGGGCGCCCTGGCCCAGGCGCCG
>NZ_PEGG01000178.1 GCF_002737765.1 Caulobacter sp. B11
GCCGGAGGGGGTAGCGTGGCGCCGGGCCGTGAGACCCCCCTCAGTCCGGAGTTTATCCTCGGGCGGCCACTTCGCGCGACCCGGGGCGACAGCGCCACTAAAGGGGGGCCTCTAGCGCGCCGCTCAGGGCTTCAGCGTCCGTCTGGAAGCGCGCACGCTCCAAGGCGGAGGGCGGCCAGGGGCCGCCCGCGCACAGGGCGCCGGGTAGATCCTCCCCCGGAAGGGGGAGGTGTCGCGCGAGCGACGGAGGGGGAAGTCGGCCGGCGTCGGGATCACGTCCCCCTCCGGCCCTCCGGGCCACCTCCCCCTTCAGGGGGAGGATCTGGAAAATGCGAGGCCTGCCCTTGTGACGGGAAGACGGTGAGTGGGTATCGGCCGCGCCCGATCCTCCGCGTGAGCCAAAAAAACCCCAACAAATTCAACCATCTGAAACTTTCTCGCCCCCGCCCATCAGACGCGCCCAAACCGCTCCCATACTCAATCCCACCTGACGGCACGGGAAGGGCGCTCGGCCGGCGACTGTAGCGGCTGTCAGGGGTGGTCGAGCGGGATCAGAGGGCGGGGGACGTAAACCCGCCCATCGGGGACTGGCCAAGGTCTCCGCCCGTCCGAAGGTTCGCTCCGGGTCCCCGGGACCATCGTGGCTTGCAGCCCCAGGGCTGGGTCTGGTGTCGAAGGGGAACAGCCCGGGTGGGGCAAAAGGCTGAACCAGGCCTGCGCGCCCCGGCCAGAGGGATAACGACCACGCGGAGCGTTCGTCCTCGTCGAAACGGTACTTCCAAACTCACAATCCGGGCGAGGCCCGGGCGCTTCGCGACCCTTCCCATCCCCTCGCAGCCCAGGCGTGAGGTCGTCCGGTCGCGCCTGGCCCGGAAGGCCGTGCGTGCGCCAGCGTGCTTTGCTGGAATCGAGATGAATCAACGACGTTAGACACTGGGGATGATATCCTTCCCGCGTTCATGTTTCACCGTCGGGTCGGACGCGCGTGGGCTTCGACCGATATGGCTTTCGTTTCGCGGGCCTCTCGGCGCACCTGAAAGGCCTTTCGTGGCCGATTCCGATTTTTCCACCCCGCTCGATGGCTCTGATCTGGCCTTCGCCCTGATTGAATCCTCGCAGGCCGCGGCGCTGCTGCTGAACGGAAATCTCGTCGTCGTGGCGGCCAGCGACTCGTTCTATCGCGCCTTCAAGCTGGACGCCGCCCAGGTGATCGGACGCATGGCGACCGATATCGGCCACGGCGAATGGGCCGTGCCGCAGCTGCGGTCGCTGCTCAACGCCACCGCCTCGGGATCGGCGGCCATCGACGCCTATGAGATGGACCTCAAGGGCGAGCACGGGGCCAATCGACGCCTGGTCCTGCACGCCCAGAAGCTGGACTATGGCCTTGAGGACGCGCCGGTCCGCCTCTTGCTGACCGTCATCGACGTCACCGCCGCGCGGGGCATCGAGAAGCTCAAGGATGAGTTGCTGCTCGGCAAGGCCGCCGCCCTCCAGGAGGTGGAGCACCGGGTCGCCAACAGTCTGCAGATCATCGCCAGCGTCATCCTGCAGAGCGCCAAGAAGGTGCAGTCCAAGGACGGCAAGGACCAACTGCGCGACGCCCATCGTCACGTGATGTCGGTCGCGGCCCTGCAACAACAGCTGTCGACCTCGCGGATCGGCGAGGTGGCCTTGCGGCCCTATTTCGTCCAGCTGTGCGAGAGCCTTGGGGCCTCGATGATCCAGGATCATGACCGGGTCACCCTGACGGCCGATATCGATGGCAGCGTGGTCGATGCCAGCGTTTCGGTCAGCCTGGGCCTGCTGGTGACCGAACTGGCGATCAATTCGCTCAAGCATGCCTTTCCCAAGGGTCGAAAGGGCGCGATCGTCGTCGCCTACAGGGCCGAGCCGACCGGCTGGGTGCTCTGTGTGCGCGATGACGGCGTCGGCATGCCGGCCGACCCGGCCAAGGCCAAGCCGGGGCTGGGAACCAGCATCGTCCAGGCCCTGGCCAAGCAGTTGCAGGCCAAGGTCGAGGTGGTCGACAACCAGCCGGGAACCAAGGTCTCGATCATTCACACGGCCACTCAGCACCTGGCCGCTCAGCCGGCGGTTTGATCGCGGCGCGGCTCGCCAGGTCGCGATGACCCGTTGCCTGAAACATGCCTCTAGAACCGGGACAAATCCCCAACGGGCGCACGAAATTGACGTTGAAGGCGGCTAATACGGGTGAATAGTCCACGCTGAGGCCTTTCCCGTTGGGCCGGTGTGAGCTAATCCCACCCCTCCTCTTCGAAAGGGCGTGCGTCATGACCAGGAAACCCGACGGCAGCTGGGACAAGTCCAAACTGCCCAGCCGGCATGTGACCGAAGGCCCGGCCCGCGCGCCGCACCGCTCCTATTATTACGCCATGGGCCTGGGCACCCGCGAGATCGCCCAGCCCTTCGTCGGCGTCGCCTCCTGCTGGAACGAGGCGGCCCCCTGCAACACCGCCCTGATGCGCCAGGCCCATGCGGTCTCGGTCGGGGTCAAGCAGGCCGGCGGCACGCCGCGCGAATTCTGCACCATCACCGTCACCGACGGCATCGCCATGGGCCATGAGGGCATGCGCAGCTCGCTGGTCAGCCGCGACGTGATCGCCGACTCGGTCGAGCTGACCATGCGCGGCCACGGCTATGACGCCCTGGTCGGCGTCGCCGGCTGCGACAAGAGCCTGCCCGGCATGATGATGGCCATGCTGCGCCTCAACGTGCCCAGCGTCTTCCTCTATGGCGGCTCCATCCTGCCGGGCCGCTTCGAGGGCCGCGACATCACCGTCATGGACGTGTTCGAGGGCGTCGGGGCCTTCGCGGCCGGCAAGATGGACGAGAAGACCCTGTGCGAGCTGGAGAAGCACGCCTGTCCGTCGGACGGGGCCTGCGGCGGCCAGTTCACCGCCAACACCATGGCCTGCGTGTCGGAAGCCATCGGCCTGGCCCTGCCGCTGTCCTCGGCCCTGCCGGCGCCCTATCTCGACCGCGACCAGT
The DNA here is from genome assembly GCF_002737765.1 of Caulobacter sp. B11. Taxonomy (GTDB): domain Bacteria; phylum Pseudomonadota; class Alphaproteobacteria; order Caulobacterales; family Caulobacteraceae; genus Caulobacter. The sequence continues at coordinate 3,013 of NZ_PEGG01000178.1, forward strand.
ACGCCATCGCCTCGGGCGAGGCGGTGATGCGGCTGATCGAGCAGAACATCCGGCCGCGCGACATCTGCACCCGCAAGGCCTTCGAGAACGCCGCCGTCGTCGTCGCCGCCACCGGCGGTTCGACCAACGGCGCCCTGCACCTGCCGGCCATGGCCCATGAGTGCGGCATCGAATTCACCCTCAAGGACGTGGCCGAGATCGCCGCCCGCACCCCCTATATCGCCGACCTCAAGCCCGGCGGCCGCTATGTGGCCAAGGACATGGGCGAGGCCGGCGGCGTGCCGATGCTGCTGCGCACCCTGCTGGACGCCGGCCTGCTGCACGGCGACGTCATGACCGTGACCGGCAAGACCCTGGCCGAGAACCTGGCCGACGTCGTCTGGCGCGACGACCAGGACGTGATCCGTCCCGTCTCCGATCCCCTGTCGCCGACCGGCGGCGTGGTCGGGCTCTGGGGCTCGCTGGCCCCCGAGGGCGGCATCGTCAAGGTGGCCGGCCTCAAGCACCAGGTGCACCGCGGCCCGGCCCGGGTGTTCGACGGCGAGCAGGCCTGTTTCGACGCGGTCGAGGCGCGCGACTACAAGGAAGGCGACGTCCTGGTCATCCGCTATGAAGGCCCCAAGGGCGGGCCGGGCATGCGCGAGATGCTGTCGACCACCGCCGCCATCTACGGCCAGGGCGTCGAGAACATCGCCCTGATCACCGACGGCCGGTTCTCGGGAGCGACGCGCGGCCTGTGCATCGGCCATGTCGGGCCCGAGGCCGCCGCCGGCGGGCCGATCGCCCTGGTCCAGGACGGCGACATCATCAGCATCGACGCCACCAAGGGGACGATCGACCTGGAGGTTTCGCCCGAGGAGCTGGCCCGCCGCAAGGCCGACTGGACGCCGCGCACGACCAACTACAACAGCGGCGCGATCTGGAAGTTCGCCCAGCTGGTCGGCCCGGCCTATCTGGGGGCCACCACCCATCCGGGCGCGGCCGCCGAGACCCACGTCTACGCCGACATCTGACGGCGGTTTTCGCCGGCCGGGTTGGCCGTCCAAGCGATGCGAAGGGGAGGCGGGCTAGTACCGCTTCTTCTTCGGATCGTCCTTGATCGCCTTCTCGAAGCGGGCCTCGACGGACTGTTCGAAGCCGCTGGCCGGGACCAGCCGGCGGTCCATCGACAGGGCCCCCGGCGTCTCGGTCGAGGGGATCGCCGCCGCCGTCACCGCGGAGGCGGGACGCGGCACGGCGAGCTCCGGCGTATCGCGGGGCCGGGCGATCCACAGCGCGGCCTCCTCGCTGCTGACCACCCCGTCGAGATTGAGGTCAGCGGGCTTGAGGGCCAGGGTCTGGGCGAGGACCGGCAAGGGCGCCGCCAGGGCGAGGCCCGCGACCAGGGCGAACAGGCGAGACGTCATGGGCGGGCTCCGGGGCTGATCCTGATCCTGAGCCCAGGGCGGATCGCAGGCAAGTCCCGGCGCTAGTCCTCATCCCCGTCGAACGGCAGCTCCACCTGCGGGCCCCGCGGCGGACGCGCGGCCTTGGAGACCGGCTTGTAGGGGCGGTCGAGGTCGAGGTCGGCATCGCCGTCGGTCTCATCGTCCCACGGCGGATCGTCGGCGTCGGGGCCGTCGTCGATGTCGTCGAACAGCGGGGCGGTGGCGGGCGGCCTGGCGACGGCCGGCGCTGCGGCGGGCGGGCGACGCGTCACCTCGGGTTCCGGGCCGGCCGGGGCGGCGGGCGTCGGCGCCGCACGCGGAGCCAGGGGGCGGCGAACGATGGCCTCGGCTCTCGCCAGCCAGCGATTGGCCTCCTGGATGGCGTCGGCCGGCGAGCGGGCCTCGCGGTGCTGCTCGTCGCCGTTGAGCCAGAGGTCCAGCTCGAAGTCAGGATGGCGGGGATCATCGAAGATCAGCCGCAGGGTCACCTGCTTGGCCTGCGACACCACCTGGTCGAGGGCGCGGCGGGGCTCGCCCCGGAACACCCGGCCGATCACCTGACCGTCCACGGACAGCTCGGCCCCCATCAACTCGTCGATGCGATAGACCAGGCACCAGGCGCCGCTGTCCCAGGCCACGGCGGCCAGGTTCGAGGCGAAGGTGAAGCCCGCGCCGCGTCCCCGGCCCTTGGCCAGGATCACCACCTCGGGATCGCCCTTCAGCACGTGCCGCAGGGCCCGGCGGATGCCCGGTCCTCGTCGCTGAACCAGATGGCCGCGCTGCCCAGGAAGGTCACGGCCGACCCGGCGATGGTGACCAGCAAAAGGATGCGCCAGAACTCGCTCATGCGGTCAGGCTACCGAGAGTCCCGTGATCGCGACAGGGGGGCAGGACGCGAGGCTAGAGGGAAAGTTCCGCCACCACCGGCACGTGGTCCGAGGGCTTTTTCCCTGTTCGCGTTCGTCGCGATGGATCTCGCCACCCCCGTCAGCCGGTCGGCGGCCTGGGGCGACAGCAGCAGATGGTCGGATGCGGATGCCCAGATTGCGCGGCCAGGCGCCGGCCTGATAGTCCCAGAAGGTATAGCCGCCCGGCGCGCCGTCGACCTGCATATAGGCGTCGGTCAGGCCGAGATTCTTCAGGGCCCTGAACGCGGCGCGGCTTTCCGGCTGGAACAGGGCGTCGCCCAGCCAGGCGGCGGATTGGCCACGTCCTCGCTCTCGGGAATGACATTGTAATCGCCGGCGATGACCAGCGGCTCTTCCAACGCCAGCAGCCCCTGGGCGTGGGCCTGGAGCCGTCGCATCCAGGCCAGCTTGTAGGCGAATTTCTCGGTCCCGATCGGATTGCCGTTGGGCAATAGATGCCGACCATGCGGAAAGGAGCGGCGCG
>NZ_PEGG01000179.1 GCF_002737765.1 Caulobacter sp. B11
CGTCACCGACCTGCGTTTTGTCTGCCTGCTGGCCGCTCGCATCGGGGTCGAGACCCTGCGCGCCGCCCACCCGGACGTGCCGATCTGGACCGCCGCCATTGACGCCGAGCTCAATGACCACGGCTATATCGTGCCCGGGCCTGGCGACGCCGGAGACCGGACGTTCGGGACGCGCTGACCGGGTCTGACAGGACGCTAGCCCTGGCGGTCAGCCGGGTTTGACGAACCCGTCCGGAGACGGCCAGCGTCCTGGCGGAAGGCTCAGGGGCGACGGTGGAGGACGCCGTCCTTGATCACCAGAACGACGGCCTTCGTCGCCGCGATGTCCCGGGTCGGATCGCCGGACACCGCGATAAGGTCGGCCACGAACCCTGGCTTCAGACGTCCCAGGTCCTCCTGGCGACGCAAGACCTTGGCGTCGACGGCCGTGGCGGCCAACAGGGCCTGCGCCGGGGTCAAGCCCAGTTGGACCATCCAGACCAGTTCCCGGGCGTTGTCGCCGTGCCGAAAGACCCCGACGTCGCTGCCCATGCCGATGGTGACGCCGCTCTTCAGGGCCAGCCTGAAGGCGCGCTCGGCGGCCTGCATGGCGGGGGTGGGCGGCGTCTTGCCGGCGACATAGCCGCCGAAATAGGTCGAGGTGCTCTCGCTGGCCGTCAGGGTCGGGAAATAGGCGACGCCGCGTTCGGCCATCAGCTTGAAGGTGGCTTCGGAGCCGCCATAGCCGTGCTCGATGCTGTCGACGCCCGCCAGGATGGCGCGGCGCATGCCCTCGTCGCTGGAGGCGTGGACCGACACCGGCCGGCCGCCGGAATGGGCGGCGTCGACCATGGCCTCCAGTTCCTCGAGGCTGAAGGTCGGCTGGGTCGAGCCGTCGGGACCGACCCGATAGTCGGCATAGATCTTGATCCAGTCGGCGCCGGCGCCCGCCTGTTCGCGCACCGCCCTGACCGCCTCGTCGACGCCGCTGGCCTCCTGGGCGCCCTGGGGCAGGTCGGCGTCGGGATTGTAGTTGCGGCGGGCCGGGCCATAGGCGCCGGTCGCGACAATGGCCCTTGTGGCCACGAACAGACGCGGACCGGGGATCAGGCGGTCGGCGATGGCGCGCTTGAGCGAGACGTCCGCCACGCCGGCGCCCTCGGTGCCCAGGTCGCGCAGGGTGGTGAAGCCGGCGTCCAGCGTGGCCTTGGCCTGCACGGTGGCGCGGATGATCCGGTAGTCCGGCGCCTCCTTCAGCACCTGATCGTCCCACGAGGTCTCGTTATAGGGATGCAGGAGCAGGTGGCTGTGAAGGTCCATCAGGCCGGGGATCACCGTCGCGCCCGGCAGCTCGATGACCTCGGCCCCGGTCGCGTCGAGGTCGGCGGCCGGACCGACGGCGGCGATCTTGCCATCGCGGACCAGCACACCCCAGCCCTCGTGGGGCGGCCCGGCGTCCTCGGCGGTCCAGACGCGCGCGGGCTTGAGCAGGATCGGCTGGGCGGCCAGGGCGAGGCCGGGCGTCAAGGCCAGGGCGAGGGCGGTGATGATCTGGCGCATGGACGACTCGCTGGCGAAGGACGAGGTCAGCTAACCTGAATTTCCCGCCCGCCCCAATCTTCCGTCATGCCCGCCCGGCAACCTTATGCGCCAGGCCGCCGCGGCGTACCGGGCCTGATAGTCCGGGTGCTCAGTCCCCATCCAACGGTCCCACCAAGTGAACCAGGCCGCATAGTTCCAGCCCGCCTGCCCGTGATGGAGGTCGTGGTGAGTCGTTGTGGTCAGGAAATCAAACAGGGGTTTGCCGTTCGGCCGCGCCGGCATGAGTTCGTAGCCAGAGTGCAGCAAGGTGTTGCGGGCGATCTGATGCACGGTGAACAGCATCCCGACCGCCCAAGGTGTCGGCGTGACGGCGTACCAGAGGATGAAGAACCCCATCGTGAGGCCCGCCTCGTGCAGGTCGAAACTGTAGGCCGTGAAGGGTGAAGGGTTGTTGCTCTTGTGGTGCGTGCGGTGAAAGCGACTGAACAGTCGCGGATCGTGCATGAGACGATGCGTCCAGTAGAAGTAGGCGTCGTGAGCCACGATCATCAGCGCCAGGCTGGTCCAGAACCAGACCGGCCCCCAGGTCGCCCCCAGCTTGGGCAACGGATAGAGTCCTGCCCGGTCCATCACGACAATGAGCAGATTGATCGTCGCGAAGGTCGCCATTGACCGGATTGAAAGGGCGAGTTCGCGAACCAGCTGACCTGGGGGCGGCGTGTCGGGCCGGATCTTTCGAGCGGCGAGAGGCGCACGCAGAATGACCCACAGGATCAGCCAGACGGCGATGGCGTAGACCAAGTAGTCCCGGATGAAGGCGAAGATACTGGCCAGCCAATTTTCGGTAAGGCCGTCGAACAAGTGCGACATGGCGATGTTCCCTGGTGAGGTCGAGCCAGGAAAGGCCAACCTCGCGCTTGAGGTCTCGCCGCGCGCCAACCTTGCGCGCTGATTTCGAAATCAGCCAGCTTGCTGCAGATCGGCCAAGGCTTGGCCAAGGGTCCGCTGGCGCCATTCGGTCGGTGTCGCCCCCGTCACGGCGCGAAAGGCTCGGTTGAAAGGACCCAGGGAGCCATAGCCCAGCTCGAAGGCGATGACGGCGATTGTCGTCCTGGCCTGCAACGGGTCGCTCAAGCGCGCCTTGGCCGCTTCGATACGTCGGGCGTTCAGGAACGCGGCGAAGTTGCGATAGCCGAGGTGGCCATTGATGAACTTGCGCAGCCGGTGTTCGGGAACACCGACCTCCGCAGCGAGATCGCCGATGCTCAAGCCCTCGCGCCGCCAGATTTCGGTGGCCATCACGGTTTCCAGGCGGGCAAGCTCAAGCCGTTCGGCGACTTGCGTGCGCGTATCGCCGCCGCTGGGCGCGGCCCGTCGCGATGGCCCAAACAGGGATGGACTGGCGGTGAGGAAGAAGGCGCCGGCCGCCAGCAGCAGGATGGCGATCAGTCGCCCGCCCCAAGCCTGTCCGACCAGAAACTGAAACCAGACGCCGACCGGATGGACGCGACTCTGCAGCGCAATGATCAGGTTCACGATTCCGAACACGACAGCCGCGCCCAGAATGACGCTCCGCAGCTGCCGCCGCGTCTCAATCATGTCGTCACGCCAGCCTTGGGCCACGATGAAGCCCACATGAACGGTGAGCACCCCTCCAAACAGATTGCGCGCCGTCCACAGCCACCCATTCCAGGGCGGCGACGAAGCCGTCATGATGAGCCCGGAAACCAGGAGGGCGGCTGCCGGGCTCATGTTGCGCCAGGTGATTGGGCGATCGGCGAAGACGGCCAGACCAAAGAGCCAGAAGAAGCCCGCCATCGGATAGGCGAGCAGCAGGATCAGATCGGCGTTGCCGAACGCGCGCCACAGCGGCTCGGACTCGGTGATCAACCAGGCGATCATGCCGATGCTAAAGAGCGCCGTCGCGATACGGGCATGTCGGTCAACGGCGCTTCGCCAGACAGCGGCCATCAGCAGCAGCGCCGCCCCGCAAGCGACGCCCCGCACGAACATGTCCATGAGCAGCATCGAAGGTTGCACACAGCCAGCCTAACACGCCAAGGGGCGTGTCCAAGATGGCCTACCCTCCGCTCGTTCCGAAAATCGTTCGCCGATTTTCGAGCTTGGAGCGGCGGGCGCTTCGCCCGCGGCTTGAAAACATCGGATCACCGATCCCCTGGCGGAACAGGCGAACTTCCGCTCAGGGTCGAAAGCGGCAAACCGCGACCGTGAATAGGGCGGTCTTGCAGACCCCCAACGCCAGCAAGTGTCGCGCCCGGTCAGATCCCGCCACAGGCGCCGGAAGGGCGGCAAATAAAAAGGCCGGAGCGGAACTCCGGCCTTTTCTCGTCTGGCGCTCAAGCCAATCAGATCTCCTGATTGTACTTCCCGACCCGGGTCCCCAGGCGCGGCTTCACTTCCTGGTGGAAGAGGGCGCGCATGTCGTCCTCGGAGCCGGTGCTCTCGACTACAACCACCACTTCGGGCTTGTTGGACGAGGCGCGGACCAGAACCCAGGAGCCGTCTTCCAGGTGCACGCGCACGCCGTTGACGGTAATGACCTCGACGATCTTGCGGCCGAGGATCGAACCGCCGGCCGCGAACAGGTCCTCGTATTCCTTCACCACCTCGGCGACGACGCCGTACTTCTTCTCGTCGTCGCAGTGGGGCTCATGGTCAGGGAGGTGAAGGCTACGGGCAGGGCCTTGCGCATGTCCGACAGCTTCATCCCCGGATTGCGGTCCAGCATGGCCAGCACGGCGGCGGCGGCGGTCAGGCCGCAGTCATAGCCGTAGCCCAGGGGCTTGTTCATGAAGAAGTGGCCGCTCTTCTCGAAGCCGGCCAGGGCCCCGACCTCGGCGCTCTTGCGCTTGATGTAGCTGTGACCGGTCTTCCAGTAGATCACCTTGCAGCCATGCTGCTTGAGGATCGGGTCGGTGGCGTAGAGGCCGGTCGACTTGACGTCGACCACGAAGGTCGCGCCGGGATGCAGCGGGGCCAGGTCGCGGGCCAGCATCAGACCGATCTTGTCGGCGAAGATTTCCTCGCCCTCGTCGTCGACCACGCCGCAGCGGTCGCCGTCGCCGTCGAAGCCGAAGGCCAGGTCGGCGCCGCTTTCCCGGACGGCCGCGGCCATCGAGTGCAGCATTTCCAGGTCTTCCGGGTTCGGATTGTATTTCGGGAAGGTGTAGTCGAGCTCGACATCCATGCCGATGACTTCACTCACGCCCATGCCCTTGAGGCCCTCGACCGCGAAAGCGCCGGCCGTGCCGTTGCCGCAGGCGGCGATTACCTTCAGGGGCCGGGTCAGCGACACGCGCTGGGCGACGTCGGCGATGTAGCGTTCGGCCATGCCCGCGACGCGGACCAGCTTACCGCCGTCACGCTCGACGAACTTGGCGTTCAGCACGATGTCCTTGAGGCGGCCCATCTCGTCGGGGCCGAAGGTCAGGGGGCGCTGGGCGCCCATCTTGACGCCGGTCCAGCCATTTTCGTTGTGGCTGGCGGTGACCATGGCCACGCAGGGGATGTCCAGGTCGAACTGCGCGAAATAGGCGGTGGGCGACAGGGCCAGGCCGATGTCGTGCACCTCGCAGCCGGCGCTCAGCAGGCCCAGCATCAGGGCGTTCTTGATCGAGCTGGAATAGGAGCGGAAATCGTGGCCGACCACGATCTTGCTCTGGCCTAGCTCGTGGATATAGGTGCCCAGGCCCAGACCCAGGGCTTGAATGCCCAGCAGGTTGATATCGGGTCCAAACAGCCAGCGGGCGTCGTATTCGCGAAAGCCGGTCGCCTTGACCAGCGCCTCGTTCTCATAGGCGGCGGTGTTGGGCACGAGGTCGGCGCGGGGAGCGGAGAACATAGCGGCTCGCTTCAGTTGCAATGGTCGTTGCGTTTACAGATCCACGGCCGTTACGACCAGCAGCTTCGCGTAACGGCGGTCGGAACGGGTTCGGTGTGTCAGATCACGCCGGCGCGCAGCAGGTCGTGGACATGAAGAATGCCCACCGGACGTTCCTGATCCACCACGAACAGCACGGTGATCCTCAGATCGTTCATGATCTTCAGGGCCTCGGCGGCCAAAGCCCCAGGGGCGATGGTCTTGGCCCCGCGAGTCATGACCTCGCCGGCGGTGTGGCCCATCAATCCGTCCATGTGGCGGCGCAGGTCGCCGTCGGTGATCAGGCCGGCCAGGGTTCCGTCGGCGGCGACGACCCCGACCGCGCCGAAGCGCTTTTCGCTCATCTCCAGCAGGGCCTGGGCCATCGGCGCGGTCTCGAGCGTCAGCGGCAGCTCGTTGGCCCCATGCATCAGGTCGGCCACCGTGCGCAGCATCGCCCCCAGCTTGCCGCCGGGGTGGAAAACGCGAAAATCGCTGGCGGTGAAGCCGCGACGCTCGAGCAGGGCCACGGCCAGGGCGTCGCCCAGGGCTATCTGCAGGGTGGTCGAGGTGGTCGGGGCGTTGACCTCCGCGGTCGCCTCGGGCGCGTCGGGAAGCAACAGCAGGATGTCGGCGGCCCGGCCCAGCTGGCTGTCGGTCACGGCGGTGATGGCGATGATCGGAATCGAGAACCGCTTGGCATAGGCCATGGTGTCGGACAGCTCGCGGGCCTCGCCCGACTTGGACAGGGCCAGCACGACATCGTCGGGGCCGATCATGCCCAGGTCGCCGTGGCTGGCCTCGGCGGCGTGGACGAACATGGCCGGCGCGCCCGTGGAGGCCAGGGTCGCGGCGATCTTGCGGGCCACGTGGCCGGACTTGCCGATCCCGGTGCAGACGACCCGGCCCTTGGCGGCGAACAGGGTTTCGACGGCCGTGACGAAGGTCGCGCCCAGGGTGTCGGACAACTGGACCAGGGCCTGGGCCTCGGCGGCGAGCACCCGCTGGCCGACGGCGACGGCGTTGAACGGGCTCATTGCGTGGCCGCGGCCGGGGCGCCGGCGTCGTTGACGGCGCGTTCGGCGGCTTCGGCGCGACGGCGCGCGCCCTCTTTCTCGCGGTCCATCGCCGCCTTCATTTCGGGGGTCTGCTGGATCGGGGTCGAGCCGAATGGACCGGGGGACCGGTCGCCATAGCCCTGAGGCCAGACGAGGGACAGGGCGATCATCGCGATGGCGATCAGCGCCATCAAGGGCATGAAAAGGCGATCAGGCATGTTGTGCCTATAGCACGCCGGTCAAGAACGGGGAGGGGGATGCTTGACGGCGCGCCGCTCGGGGCTTAGCCCGCCTGCCAGCAAAATTGTCTGGAGGTCCCATGCCCGTTCTCGTCCTGCTTCGCCACGGCCAGAGCCAGTGGAACCTCGAGAACCGCTTCACCGGCTGGGTCGATGTCGACCTGACCGCAGAGGGCGAGGCCCAGGCCCGCAAGGGCGGCGAACTGATCCGGGCGGCCGGCATCGATGTGGATGAGGCCTTCACCTCGGTCCAGACCCGCGCCATCCGCACCTGCAACCTGGCCCTGGATGCGGCCGAGCAGAGCTTCGTGCCGGTGACCAAGGACTGGCGGCTGAACGAGCGCCATTACGGCGGGCTGACGGGACTGAACAAGGCCGAGACCGCCGCCAAGCACGGCGAGGAACAGGTCACGATCTGGCGCCGGTCGTACGACATCCCCCGCCCGAACTGGCTCCAGGCGGCGAGTATGACTTCAGCAAGGACCGCCGCTACGCCGGCAAGGACCTGCCGGCCACCGAAAGCCTCGCCACCACCCTGGTCCGCGTCCTGCCCTATTGGACCGCCGAGATCGCGCCGAAACTCAAGGCTGGAGAGACCATCCTGGTCGCCGCGCACGGCAACTCGCTGCGCGCCATCGTCAAGCATCTGTTCGGCGTGCCGGACTCCGAGATCGTCCATGTCGAAATCCCGACCGGCAACCCGCTGGTCATCGATCTCGACGCGGATCTCAAGCCGACGGCGGCGCGCTATCTTGATGAATCCCGCGCCCAGAAGCTGCCGGATGCTCCATAGTCGCAGGCCGGCGCCAGAAACGCAGCGTTAAGAGGCTTTCCCGCATTTTACCGGTTCGGCCCGCGTTTTGGGCGATACCGTGAGCGAACATGGAAGCCTCGAGCGCGCCAGGCGAGCACC
>NZ_PEGG01000180.1 GCF_002737765.1 Caulobacter sp. B11
GCGGCCTGGGCGGCCACGTCGCGGGCGATGCGCACCCCTTCGCGCAGGGCGCGACGATCCTCGTCGGCGGCCAGGTAATTGGCCAGGATGGTCGGATCGTCGAACGGATCGGCCGAGCGCAGCCCGACCTTGCCGCGGCTTTCCGGCCGCAGCTGGCAGACGTGCAGGGTGAAGCCGTCCTTCTCGACGCGGTCTTGCCGTGGTCCTGCATGATGGCCAGGACCCCGTGGATCTGCAGGTCGGGGCGGTCGAGGTCGGGGCGCGACTTGAGGAAGGCGCCGCTTTCCAGGAACTGCTGCCGGCCCAGACCCTTGCCCATCAGCAGGTAGGACAGGCCCGTGCCCAGCTTGCGCAGGCCCTTGTTGGCCGAATAGGCGGTGGTCAGGTTCTTGGTGGTCCAGGACAGGCAGACGTCGAGGTGGTCCTGCAGATTGGCGCCGACTCCCTTGGACTCCTGCACCGTGGCGATGCCGTGGGCCTTGAGGTCGTCAGGATCGCCGATCCCCGACAGTTGCAGCACGTGCGGCGACTGAACGGCGCCGGCGCTGAGCAGCACCTCGGCGTCGGCCAGGGCCCGCACGCCTTCGTTGGACTTGCCGACCACATAGTCGACGCCGATCGCCCGGCCCTTCTCGATGACGATCTTGGTGGTCCGCGCCTCGGTGACCACCGTCAGATTGGGCCGATCGGCCGCCGACGACAGATAGGCCGCAGCCGCGCTCCAGCGCTGACCGTCACGGATGGTCAGGTCATAGGGGCCGAAACCCTCCTGCTGGTAGCCGTTGAAATCCTTGGTCACCGCATGGCCGGCCTGGCGGCCCGCCTCGATCAGGGCCGGATAGAACGGGCTCTTGGACTCGCCGCCCGAGACATGCAGCGGACCGGCCCCACCGTGATAGGCGTCGCCGCCGGCGTGATGGGTTTCCGAGCGCTTGAAATAGGGCAGGACCTCCGAATAGGACCAGCCCGACAGTCCCATCTGCCGCCACTGGTCATAGTCGCGCGCATGGCCGCGGATATAGACCATGCCGTTGATCGCCGAGCTGCCGCCCAGGCCCTTGCCGCGCGGCCACCACAGCTTGCGACCGTCGAGGTGCGGCTCGGCCTCGGTCCAGAAGCCCCAGTTCTGCTCGCCCTTGGCCTTGATCAGTTCGCCGACCCCGGCCGGCATCTTGACCAGCAACGAGGTGTTCTTGCCGCCGGCCTCCAGCAGCAGGACCTTGATATTGGGGTCTTCGGTCAGCCGGGCGGCCAGGACGCAACCGGCCGAGCCGGCGCCGATGATGATGTAGTCGTAGCGTGCATTGCTCATGGCCCGGCGCGCCTCCCTCAAGGTTATCGTTGTTAAGGTGAGAGTGGCGCGGGTTTGCGAAGGGGGCAAGAGGTTTGGCGCGCCCTCACTCCATCTGCGCCAGATCCCGCCGATAGCGCTTCCAGTTCTCCACATAATGCATCGCCGAGGCCTGCAGGACCATCGCGTGGTGCTCGCCGATCTCGCGCACCACCTTGCCGGGGGCGCCCATGACCATCGAGTTGTCCGGAATCTCCTTACCCTCGGTAATCAGGGCCCCGGCCCCGATCAGGCAGTTCTTCCCGATCTTCGCGCCATTGAGCACGATGGCCCCGATGCCGATCAGCGAGCCGTCGCCGATCGTGCAGCCGTGCAGCATCACCATGTGGCCGATGGTCACATTGGCCCCTATGGTCAACGGCATTCCGGCGTCGGTGTGAAGTACAGAACCGTCCTGCACATTGCTGTTTTCGCCGACGGTAATCGGATCATTGTCGCCGCGCAGCGTGCAGCCCCACCAGATGCTGGCGTTTTGCTTCAGAACGACATTTCCCATCACGGCGGCGTTCGGCGCGATCCAATATTCGTCCGGGTGCGGCAGGGAAGGACTTGCGGCGCCCAAGGAATAGACAGTCATCCGTACACCTCGTGTTGTGGAGAGCGGCCGGCCGATTAACGAACGGTCAACCACGTTTGCGCCATTGTATTTGTGCGATTCGAAGGGGAACACTCCCTTATCGGGAATCATTTCTCTCTCGTGTCCTGCCGGGAACGATTGTCGTTTCCGGCCTCCCGATGACGGAGACCAGGGTGTCGCACTTGGCGTTTCGGCGTTCATCACCGCCCCCAACGCGGTCGTCAGACCCGCCCGGCCGCGTCCGCTGCTCTGTCCCCTCTCCTTCCCATTGCCCCAAGGACGACGCCCTACGGCCTCGTCCTTTTTTCATGCCTGAATGGAGGCTTACATGACCAAGCGAGCCCTGAAGCGTATGGCGCGCGAAGGCGCGATCGATGCCGGCAACTTCGCGGACGACGCCAAGGTGCGTCGCCTGCCGGTCGATATTCGGGAGCGAGGGAACGGCTGGTCGCCCCTGGGACATGAGGGCGGTCCGAGGGCCTCGGAGCGGGACCAGAGTTATCTCAAAACCATCAAGCCCAAATCGCCGGGCCAGCAGCAGTTGATGGAAACCATCGACGCCAAGAATCTGGTCATGGCGCTGGGTCCGGCCGGCACCGGCAAGACCTATATCGCCATCGCCAAGGCGGTGGAGGCCCTGGAGGCCGGCTCGGTCGACCGCATCGTCCTGTCGCGCCCGGCGGTCGAGGCCGGCGAGTCGATCGGCTTCCTGCCCGGCGACATGGAGGACAAGCTGGCCCCCTATCTACGCCCGCTCTACGACGCCCTCACCGACCGCCTCTCGACCCGCCGCATGCGGGCCCTGATGGCCGAGGGCTCCATCGAGATCGCGCCGGTCGGCTTCATGCGCGGGCGCACCCTGAACAACGCCTTCGTGGTCATCGACGAGGCGCAGAACTGCACCTACATGCAACTGAAGATGCTGCTGACCCGCCTGGGCTGGAACTCCACCATGGTCGTCACCGGCGACCCGAACCAGTCAGACCTCCTTCCCGGCATTTCGGGCCTGGCCGACGTGGCGGCCCGGTTCGACGCGCTGGAAAACATCGGCGTGGTCCGCCTGGCCGACCGCGACATCGTCCGCCATCCGCTGGTCGCGGAGATGCTGGGCGTTCTGTGATTTCCTGACAGCGGCTCAATCGAAGGCTTGAGTTGGGGGCGGTCGGACGTGCAAGGTCCGGCCGCCTTAACTGTTTTCAGGACCGCCTCATGGCCGATTCCGCCGCCGCTCCACGTTCGGAGTTCACCACGCGTGGGGTCCTGCTCGGGATCGCCATCACCCTCGTCTTCACCGCCGCCCAGGTCTATCTGGGGCTGAAGGTGGGCCTGACCTTCGCCACCTCGATCCCGGCCGCGGTGATCTCGATGGCCCTGCTGCGGGCCTTCAAGACCTCGACCATCCAGGAAAACAACATCGTCCAGACCATCGCCTCGGCGGCGGGAACCCTGGCCTCGGTGATCTTCGTGCTGCCCGGCCTGTTGATGATCGGGTGGTGGGCCCATGTGCCCTTCTTCACCACCTTCATGGCCTGCGCGGTCGGCGGCATCCTGGGCGTGATGTACACCATCCCCCTGCGCCGGGCCCTGGTGACCAATTCCAACCTGCCCTATCCCGAAGGCGTCGCCGCCGCCGAGGTGCTGAAGGTCGGCACCGGCTCGCGGGCCGGTGAAGCCGAAGGCCAGGCCGGTCTGATCGCCGTGGCCCTGGGAACGATCGCCTCGGCCCTGTTCGCCGCCCTGGCCGCCGCCAAGATCTTCGCCGCCGAGGTCGCGGGCTATTTCAAGGCCGGAGCCGGGGCCACCGGCCTGGGCGCATCAAGCTCGCTGGCCCTGATGGGCGCCGGACATCTAATGGGCATCACCGTCGGCATCGCCATGTTCACCGGCCTGGCCATCGCCTGGGCCGTACTGGTGCCGATCATGACCCACGTCTTCCCGATGCCGGGGGCCAGCGCCGCCGACCATGCCATGACCATCTGGAGCACCAAGGTCCGGTTCCTCGGGGCCGGCGTCATCGGCGCCGCCGCGATCTGGACCCTGGGCAAGCTGATCGTGCCGATCTGGCAAGGCCTGGTCTCGGCCTTCGAGGCCGGCAAGGCCCGCCGGATCGACGGCGCGGTGATCCCGCGGGTCGAGCAGGACATCCCCGTCCTGATCGTCGGCATCGTCGCCACCGCCCTCCTGGCCCCGGCCGGCTGGGTGATGGCCCACTTCCTCAGCGGCGGACCGCTTGCCAGCGTCGCCCTGCCACTGATCATCGCCGCCGTGGCCTATCTGGTGTTCGCCGGCCTGCTGGCCGCCGCCGTCTGCGGCTACATGGCGGGCCTGATCGGCTCGTCCAACAGCCCGGTCTCGGGCATCGCCATCCTGACCGTGCTGGGCGCTTCCCTGCTGGTGGGCGCGATCGGCCGTACGGCCATCGGTCCGGACGTCACCACCGCCCTGGTCGCCTTCGCCCTGTTCGTCACCGCCATCGTCCTGGCCGTGGCCGTGGTGGCCAATGACAATCTGCAGGACCTCAAGACCGGCCAACTGGTCGACGCCACCCCGTGGAAGCAGCAGGTCGCCCTGGTGATCGGCGTGCTGGCCGGCTCGCTGGTCATTCCGGTGATGCTGGAGCTGCTCAATCGCTCCAACGGCTTCACCGGCGCGCCCAATCTCAGCACCGTGCCGGGGGCCGAGAATCTCGGCGCGCCTCAGGCCACCCTGATCTCGACCCTGGCCAAGGGCGTGATGGGCGGCGTGCTGCCGTGGAACCTGCTGGGCATCGGCGCGGCGATCGGCCTGGGCCTGGTGGTGATCGACATCCTGGTGCGCCGCGTCAGCGCCCAGAAGTTCAGCCTGCCGCCGCTGGGCGTGGGCCTGGCCATCTATCTGCCCAGCGCGGTCACCGCCCCAGTGGTGGTCGGGGCCGTGATTGGCTGGATCTATGAACGGGCCGTGGCAAGGACCGCACCGCGGAGCCCGCCAAGCGCCTGGGCGTGCGGTCGCCTCGGGCTTCATCGTCGGCGAGAGCTTGTTCAATGTCGCCCTGGCAGGCCTGATCGTCGGACCAACAATCCCACCCCCCTGGCCGTACCCTTC
>NZ_PEGG01000181.1 GCF_002737765.1 Caulobacter sp. B11
GATGCCGCAGAACGCTCTCGACCCGTTCATCGCCCAGGTCAGGGCCAGTTGGGGCCCGCTCACCACCGAGCTGGTGGCCCAGTGCCGATCGCACCTGGAAGGCCTGCTGCGGGCCGCGCCCAGCGAGCCCTGGCTCGCCGCGCTGCTGAGGGACAGGCCCGCCAGCCAGGAACTCTATCGCGATCCCGACCACGGCTTCGTGCTGATGGCCCATACCGAGCCCCAAGGGCTCTATCGCCGCCCCCATGATCACGGTCGCAGCTGGGTGCTCTACGGCGTCCAGGGCGGCGAGGTGGAGATGGGCGGCTATGCCAGAACGCAGGACCCGCAGGGTCGTGTGCGGCTGGTCAAACGCGATGCGACCCTGGTGCGTCCCGGCGCGGCCCTGACCTATCTGCCGGGCGACATTCACGACACGCTCTGCGTGACAGGACCGGCGCTGCTCTTTCGCTTCACCGAGCGGGACCTGGCCCGGGAGGGCAGGCAGGAGGGCAAGATCACGCGTTTCGTCGAGCAGGACGGCGTCTGGACGATCGACGCGCCATGACCCGGAGCCCCGACCAAGCCTTCACTCAGGAGGCCGCGCCGCCGCGCCGCGCCGCCCTGGCCATCGCGTCGGTCCTGACGGCCCTGGTGCTGGTGGTGCTGGACGCCTCGATCGTCAATGTCGCCCTGCCGACCCTGTCGCGCGCCCTGCAGGTCACCGCCGCCGCCTCGGTGCTGGTCGTCACCGCCTATCAGGCCGCCCTGGTCATGGCGCTGCTGCCCTGCGCGGCTCTGGGGGAGCGGCTGGGCTATCGCCGGGTCTTCATCGGCGGGGTCATGGTCTTCACCCTGGCCTCGGGCCTGTGCGCGGCGGCCCCGACCCTGCCCTGGCTGGTCGGGGCGCGCTTCCTGCAGGGTCTGGGCGCGGCCTCGGTCATGGCGCTGGGGGTGGCGCTGCTGCGAACGGTCGTCCCCGCCGACAGGCTGGGCGCGGCCATCGGCTGGAACGCCCTGGTGGTGGCCCTGACTTCGGCCGCCGGGCCGACGGTCGGCGCGACCATCCTGTCCCTGGGCGCCTGGCCGTGGCTGTTCGCCGTCAACCTGCCCCTGGGCCTGATGGTCCTGGGCGCGGCCCTGGCGCTGCCGGATCGGGCCGGATCGGCGCGGCCGCCGAACTGGGGAAGCATGGCGCTGAACATGCTGGCCTTCGGGCTCCTGATCGCCGGCGTCGAGGCGCTGACCCGGTTCCCGGACCTGGCGGTGCTGCTGCTGGTCGGCGGCGCGCTGAGCCTGATCGTCTTGATCCGGCGCGAAGCCTCAAAGCCCGCGCCCCTGATCCCGCTGGACCTGCTCGGCGACCGATCCTTCCGCCTCTCGGTTCTGGCCTCGATCTGCTGCTTTACCGGACAGGCCGCCGGCCTGGTGGTCCTGCCCTTCTATCTTCAGCACACCGTGGGTCTCAGCCCCTTCAGGCCGGACTCTACATCACGCCCTGGCCGCTGATGGCGGCGGTGGCGGCCTGGCTGACCGGACGCCTGGCCCGGCCGAGCTGGACGGCATGGCTCTGCGCGGCGGGCTGCGCGGCCCTGTCGGCGGGCCTCTACGCCGCCGCGATCTGGCCCCTGGCGCCGGCGCCGGCGCGGATCGTGCCGATCCTCATGGTCTGCGGCCTGGGCTTTGGCCTGTTCCAGGTGTCCAACAACCGCAACATGTTCCTCTCCGCGCCGGTCGCGCGCAGCGGCGCGGCGGGCGGCCTGCAGGGCATGGCGCGCCTGGTCGGCCAGACCTCGGGCGTGCTGGTCGTCACCCTGCTGTTCAGCGGCGCCGCCAGCGCCGGCGCGCCCCGGATCGGCCTGGCGTTCGGCGCCGTCCTGACCCTGGTCGCCGGCCTGATCAGCCTGCTGCACGCCAAGGCGCCCCGCGCCTGATCCGCCGGTGTCCGAGCCTGGCCGCCTGCTGCGCCTCAGGCCACGAACGGGAACGGCGACAGCGACTTGCTGGCTTCCTCGATCAGCAGGGTTCTGTTGATCGGGGCGGCGGCGCGCTGGGGACAGACGGGCCGCTCGCAGATCCGGCAGGACGGGCCGATTTCGACCGCCACCGGGGCGGCGATGTCGAGGCCCCGGGCATAGGCCAGCTTGGCGGCGTATTTCAGCTCGCAGCCCAGGCCGACCACCAGCTCGTCCTCCTGCCCCGACTGCAGGCCCGACACCCGGCGCACGGTGCGCGACAGGGTGAAATAGCGCTCGCTGTCGGGGGTCTCGATCACCTGGGTGATGATGCGTCCCGGGGTCTTGAAGCTGTCATGGACGTTCCAGCGCGGGCAGGTGCCGCCGAAGCGCGAGAACGGAAAGGCCCCGGCCGCATAGCGCTTGGAAATGTTGCCCGCCGCGTCCAGCCGCACCATGAAGAACGGCACGCCCCGCGCGCCGGACCGGCCCAGGGTGGTCAGGCGCTGGGCGGCCTGCTCGTAGCTGATGCCGAACCGCGCCCGCACCCGCTCGATGTCGTAGCCGCTGGCCTCGAGGGCCGCCAGGAACGGGCCGTAGGGCATCATCATGGCCGCCGCGAGATAGTTGCCCAGGAACACCTTGAGCAATTGTCGGCTGGAGCGGTCGGGCGCCTTGAGGCGATCGGCCAGGGCCGACAGCTGGTCGCCATATTCCAGCAGCCCCAGCTGGTAGCACATGGCGAAGATCCGGCTGGCCGGGGCCAGGGTCTCCGACAGCATCAGCCGCTTGCGGTGATGATCATAGCGCCGCAGCGAGCTGGCCATTACCTCGACCGGCATGACCCGGGTCTGAATGCCGTGCGCGACCAGAAGGCGTTCGCGAACGGCCGGGCCGAGGTCCTGGGGATCGGCCTTGAGGGCGGCGACCAGGGTCTCGGCGCAGGTTTCCAGCTCGGCGAAATAGTTGCGTTGCGAGCCGACCAGATCGCGAACCCATTCGGTCGGCTGCACGGTCGGGACAACGTCCGAGCCGCCTTCCCGGTCAAAGGCCCCCAGGTCGATCAGCCGGCCGCGGTCCAGATAGGCGCGGTAGAGCCGCACCACCGCCTCGGTCACGGCCGGCGACACCTCGGCCACCTCGGCGGCTTCGTGGCGGCCGATGCCCAGATCGGCGAACATCTTGTCGCCCAGCACCTCTTCCAGCCCCGCGCCGCCGCCCGGGTCGTCGACCGCCAGGCTGCGGAAATCCAGGTCATAGGCGTCGGCCAGGCGCAGCAGCATCTGGGCGGTCACCGGTCGCTGGTTGCGTTCGAGCAGGTTCAGATAGCTGGCCGAGACCTCGAGGTCTTCGGCCATCCGAGTCTGGGTGATGCCCAGATCGCGCCGCAGCCGCTTGAGCCGGCCGCCGAGAAAGAGCTTTTTGTCCGAGGTCGCCATTCAGTCAACTTGTCACAGATTTACAAACTTCACAAAGTTTGTTTGTGACAAATCACCTTCAATAGGTTCGACCGTCAAGGGCGGGTGCGGCTAGCTGGCCTCAACAGACATCGCTCCTGGGACCGTCGACATGCAACGCACCACCTACGCTCAACACCGCGAAGCCCTGCTGGCCCGTTATCCCAACGGCGTGGCGCCGGGCGACATCGCCATCGACGACATCATCCAGCTGAAGCTGCAGAACACCTTCTCGACCCACCTGGACATCGCCCGCTCGATGGCCGGCGTCATGCGCGACGACATGGCCGAATACGACCTCGATAGCTCGAAGTTCACCCAGTCGCTGGGCTGCTGGTCGGGCTTCCACGCCCAACAGATGATCAAGTCGGTCAAGCGCCTGCGCGGCACCACCAAGGGCGCTTACGTCTATCTGTCGGGCTGGATGGTCGCGGGCCTTCGCAACCGCTGGGGCCATCTGCCCGACCAGTCGATGCACGAGAAGACCGCCGTCGTCGATCTGATCGAGGAAATCTACGTCTCGCTGCGCCAGGCCGACGAAGTGGCGATCAATGACCTGTTCAAGGTCCTGAAAACCGCCCGCGACGCCGGCGACCAGATCGCCGAACAGGCCGCCATCAAGGCCATCGACGCCTTCGAAACCCACGTCGTGCCGATCATCGCCGACATTGACGCCGGCTTTGGCAACGAGAACGCCACCTACCTGCTGGCCAAGGAAATGATCAAGGCCGGCGCCTGCTGCCTGCAGATCGAAAACCAGGTCTCCGACGCCAAGCAGTGCGGCCACCAGGACGGCAAGGTCACCGTGCCGCGCGAAGACTTCATCGAGAAGCTGCGCGCCTGCCGTCTGGCCTTCGAGGAACTGGGCGTCGACCAGGGCGTCATCGTCGCCCGCACCGACAGCCTGGGCGCCGGCCTGACCCAGAAGGTGCCCGTCAGCCAGTCGCCCGGCGACCTGGCCAGCGACTACATCAAGTGGCTGAAGACCGAGGCCATCACCCCTGAAAACCCCATCCAGGACGGCGAGGTCGCGCTCTATCGCGACGGCCAGTTCGTCAAGCCCGTGCGCATGCCCAACGGCCTGTTCGCCTTCCAGGACGGCACCGGCAAGGCCCGCGTCATCGAGGACTGCATCTCGTCCCTGACCCAGGGCGGCGCCGACCTGCTGTGGATCGAGACCGACACCCCCAATGTCGACGAGATCGCCTCGATGGTGAACGAGATCCGCAAGGTCGTGCCCAACGCCAAGCTGACCTACAACAACTCGCCCTCGTTCAACTGGACCCTGAACCTGCGCAAGCAGGTGCGCGACCAGTGGATCGCCGAGGGCAAGATCCACGCCGACAGCTATCCCGAAGGCGCGGCGCTGATGTCGGCGGAATATGACGACGCCGACCTGGGCCGCGAGACCGACGCCCGCCTGGCCCGCTTCCAGGTCGACATCTCGGCCCGGGCCGGGGTGTTCCACAACCTGATCACCCTGCCGACCTTCCACCTGACCGCCAAGAGCATGGACGAGCTGTCGCGCGGCTATTTCGGCGACGACAAGATGAAGGCCTATGTCAATTCGGTGCAGCGCGAGGAAATCCGCCGCGGCGTCTCGGCCGTCAAGCACCAGCACGAGGTCGGCTCGGACCTGGGCGACACCTTCAAGGAAATGGTCGCCGGAGAACGCGCCCTGAAGGCCGGCGGCCACGGCAACACCATGAACCAGTTCGCCGCCGAATAGTCCCTAACCGTTCAAACGACAGGAGGACCGCCCCATGTCTGCCAACGCCTTCACCCCCGCCGCCATGCCTAATCCAACCGCGCAGGAGCGCGCGGTTGACCGGGTGGCGGAAGCCTCCCATCGTCTGAACGAAGCGGTGCGCCGCGCCATCGACGCCGGCTATTCGGTGGAACTGGTTCGCGCCTCGCGCTTCCATGACGGCGCCGGCAACTGGGGCGACCAGATCGTCCCGACCGTTCGCAACAAGGGCGCCCAGGAAAACACCTGACTCCCGCCGACGGACTCCACGCCTAACCTCGTTTCAGGATCTCTCCCATGCCCCTCGACATCGCCGCCAACGTTTCGATCACCGGCCCTGTCGAGGGTCGTGCGGTAGAGATCCTCACCTCCGAAGCCCTGGCCTTCGTGGCCGACCTGCATCGCCGCTTTGACGCGCGCCGTCGCGAGCTTCTGGCCGCCCGCGTCGCCCGTCAGCTGCGCTTCGACGCCGGCGACCTGCCCGACTTCCTGGCCGAAACCGCCGAACTGCGGGCCGCCGACTGGCGCGTCGCCCCGATCCCGGCGGACCTTCAGGACCGCCGCGTCGAGATCACCGGCCCCGTCGACCGCAAGATGATCATCAACGCCCTCAACTGCGGGGCCAAGGTGTTCATGGCCGACTTCGAGGACGCCACCTCGCCGACCTGGTCCAACCTGATCGAGGGCCAGATCAATTTGAAGGATCGCTGGGCCGGCGACCTGACCCATGTCGACGCCAAGTCGGGCAAGTCCTACGCGCTGGGCGACACGCCGGCGGTGCTGAAGATCCGCCCGCGCGGCTGGCATCTGCCCGAGCGCCACATGGAAGTCGACGGCGAGATCGTCAGCGGCTCGCTGTTCGATTTCGGGCTGTATTTCTTCCACAACGCCAAGGCCTCGATCGCCCAGGGCTCGGGCCCCTATTTCTACCTGCCCAAGATCGAGAGCCACCTTGAGGCCCGGCTGTGGAACGACGTCTTCGTCCACGCCCAGGCGGCGCTGGGCATTGCCAACGGCACGATCAAGGCCACCGTGCTGATCGAGACCATTCCCGCCGCCTTCGAGATGGACGAGATCCTCTATGAGCTGCGCGACCACATGGCCGGGCTCAACTGCGGCCGCTGGGACTACATCTTCTCGTTCATCAAGCGCTTGGGCCGCCGGCCTGAGTTCCTGACGCCGGACCGTTCGGCCATGGTCATGGGCCAGGCCTTCCTGGGCGCCTATTCGCTGAAGCTGATCCAGACCTGCCACCGTCGCGGGGCCTTCGCCATGGGCGCATGGCCGCCCAGATCCCGATCAAGGGCGACGAGGCCGCCAACCAGGCCGCCTTCGCCAAGGTGCGGGCCGACAAGGAACGCGAGGCCGGGGCCGGCCACGACGGCACCTGGGTCGCCCAC
>NZ_PEGG01000182.1 GCF_002737765.1 Caulobacter sp. B11
ATCTATACTTGTATATTGTGATCCTCGCCACAACCATCCGGCCTCGAACCTTGAGCCGGCTGAGCGTATAATGGCAAACCGAACCTCAAAATTCCGGGGCTCAAAGGATGACGAAGTTCAAACTTGTGAAGGCGGTTCGCGTGAAGGCGCTGCCAGGCTACAGACTTGACGTCGAATTTGCGGATGGAACCGGCGGCGTGGCCGACATCAGTGATTTCGTCACCCAAGTGCACGGCTCGATGGTCGTGCCGCTTCGCGACGAGACTTTTTTCGCAAAAGTCTTTGTAGAGATGGGCGTGCCGACCTAGCCCAATGGCTGCGATGTCGATCCGAGCAGGCTGAGAATGGATCTGGAAGCCGCCGGAACCTTGCGGGCGGCGGGCGCGGCCTGATCGCCTGCCGCACCCTGAGATTTGAGGAATTTCGTATTGAGAGCGTCGGGACTAAATGCAACTATAAGAATAGTTCCATAATGACGCCCATCGGCACGCCATGCCCACGATTTCCTGGTTCTACGGCATCTCGATCCGATCCGGATGTTCTTCAACGATCATCCGCCACCCCATTTCCACGCCTACTACGACTCCAACGTCGCCGTGGTTGTGATCGAGACCGGAGAAATCACGGTCGGGCGCCTGCCGCCCCGCGTCGCCCGTTTGGTCGAACGATGGCGGCGGGAGTATATTGAAGAGCTCAAGGAAACTTGGGGGTGCGCGGCAAGCGGCGAGACCGGCTCGCTGGGCCGCATCCCGGGTCTGGAGGGTCAGTCATGAGAGAAGTCGTCCATGTCCGCCGCTTCGAGAAGCTGGGGGCCTATCGCCTGAAGCTTCAGTTCACCGACGGCCTGGCCGGCGAGTGGGATTTCTCGATGCTGGCCAGTGATCCCCGCCCCGTCACGGCGCCGTTCCGCGACCCGACCTATTTCGACAAGGTCTTCCTGGATTTCGGCGCCCTGACCTGGCCCAACGGCTTCGACTGGAGCCCCGAGGCTCTGCACGCCGATATGGCGGCGGCGGGGGTGCTGAAGTTCGAGACGGCGGCGGCGTGAGCCATATTCGCCTGCCACCGCCGGTCGCAGCCATCTATGAAGCCGTCGCCGAGTTGGAAAAGCTCTATCCGGGACGAAAGTTCACGCCGGACGGCCACCTTGTCGGGTCCATCGGCGAGGTGATCGCCGCCAAGGCCTTGGGGCTGGAACTCTATCCTGCTTCATACGCGGGCCATGACGCGAAGGACGCAACAGGACGGGACGTGCAAATAAAGCTGACCGGCGGAAAGTCGGTGTCGCTCTACGCCACCTGCGACCGTCTGGTCGTTCTTCGCGTCGTGTCGCCGCACCTCGCGGAAATTGTCTATGACGGCTTCGGCGCGCCAGCCTGGGAGAGCGCGGGGCCACTTCAAAAAAACGGGCAGCGAACGATCAGCCTTGCCAAGCTCAAGCGCATCGTCGCCGCCGGCCCGTCACAAGTCGATCCCATTTCGGAGGAGAGCACGCCACCGGAGGAGCCGACCGTCGGCATCAAGCTTGTGCGTGCCGTACGCGTCAGCGCCCTGCCCGGCCACAGGCTGAACGTCGCCTTTTCCGACCTCTCCAGTGGCGTCATCGACCTCAGCGATTGGGTGCTGTCAGGCGGCCCGATGGTTCAGCCTCTGGCCGACGAGACCTTCTTCGCGAAGGTCTTCCTGGAAATGGGCACGCCGACCTGGCCGAACGGCTGCGACGCGGACCCGACGAATATGCGGATGCAGTTAGAGTCGGCGGGTAGTCTGAAAACCAATGCCGCCTAAAGTCATGGTTCGCTACAAGCGAGCCTGACCCCTTTTATTAGCTGGAGAAGCTTACCTTCAATTTCGGCGAGCTCAGTTGCAACTGCTACAACGGCCGCGACATTCCACCCTTCGCCTTCTTCCAGCGATAAGGTCGTTCCACCCCTGTCAGTGACCACCCTAGCAACGTATAGGCCATCTCCTGGACCATGCGCCAACAGCGCTGAATGTAGAATTTCATTTCGGGCGCTATTCAGGCGCTCCAACTCATCAAATATCGCCGACGCCTGACTGCGCAGAGTTGCCAGGCGAGATGACCCGCTGAAAGCATCCCGAAGCCACTTAAGGCGGGCTGAGAATTTGAACGGAAACTTCCGATCTGGAAGCAATGAGGCGTCCATAAACGCGATATTGTTGACCGCGACACCAAGAAAATATTCTAGCCGTGCCGAGCAAATCGCAACGGCTCCATGATGATGCATGTAGTCGCGCCGCAGCGTCGTAAGATCCGCTGAAAAGCTCTCCGGCAAATTCGCCAGCAACGAATCTTGGCGACGCTGCGTCACCTCACAGCCCCTTGACGATCCCCTCGACCATCTTCTTGGCGTCGCCGAACAGCATCATGGTGTTGTCGCGGAAGAACAGCTCGTTCTCCACCCCGGCATAGCCCGAGGCCATGCCGCGCTTGATGAACAGCACGGTGCGGGCCTTTTCGACGTCGAGGATCGGCATGCCGTAGATGGCGCTGGTCGGGTCGGTCTTGGCGGCCGGGTTGGTGACGTCATTGGCGCCGATCACGAAGGCCACGTCGGCGGTCGAGAACTCGCTGTTGATGTCTTCCAGCTCGAAGACCTCGTCATAGGGGACATTGGCCTCGGCCAGCAGCACGTTCATGTGGCCGGGCATGCGGCCGGCGACGGGGTGGATGGCGTATTTCACCTCGACCCCCTCTTCCTTCAGCTTGTCGGCCATTTCGCGCAGGATGTGCTGGGCTTGCGAGACGGCCATGCCGTAGCCCGGGACGATGATCACCTTGGAGGCGTTCTTCATGATGAAGGCCGCGTCGTCGGCGCTGCCCTGCTTGACGGGGCGGGTCTCGACCTTGCCGCCCGGGCCCGCCACGGCGTCGGCCGCGCCGAAGCCGCCGAGGATCACCGAGATGAAGGACCGGTTCATGGCCTTGCACATGATGTAGGACAGGATCGCGCCCGACGAGCCGACCAGGGCCCCGGTGATGATCAGGGTGGTGTTCTCGAGCGTGAAGCCCAGGGCCGCCGCCGCCCAGCCGGAATAGCTGTTGAGCATCGACACCACGACCGGCATGTCGGCCCCGCCGATCGGGATGATCAGGGTGACGCCGATGATCAGGGCCAGGGCGAAGATGCCCCAGAAGGCCCAGATCGCCGCGCCGCCGCTCATCACCAGCACCACGACCAGGGCGACGATGCCCAGGGCCAGGGCGATGTTCAGGGCGTGACGGGCCGGCAGCATGATCGGCGCGCCGCCCATGTTGCCGTTCAGCTTGGCGAAGGCGATGACCGAGCCGGTGAAGGTGATGGCGCCGATGGCCAGGCCCAGGGACAACTCGATCAGGCTGTTGAGGTGCACATGGCCGTCCGCCCCGACGATGCCATAGGCGGCCGGGGTGTAGATCGCCGCGACGGCGACCAGGCAGGCGGCCATGCCGACCAGGCTGTGGAAGGCCGCGACCAGCTGCGGCATCGAGGTCATGGCCACCTTGCGGGCGATCACCGCCCCCACGACGCCGCCGATGGCGACGCCGCCGAAGATCAGGCCCAGGGTGATGGGGTCGAGCGCCTTCTGGCTCCACAGGGTGGCCAGGGTGGTCAGCACGGCGATGGCCATGCCGATCATGCCGTTGCGGTTGCCCGCCTGGCTGGTCACCGGGCTGGACAGCCCGCGCAGGGCCAGGATGAACAGCACCCCGGAGACGATATAGAGGATGGCGGCGAGATTGGCGTTCATGATGTCAGTTCCCCCAAGTGCTTGCCGTTGCTCACTTCTTCTCTTTCTTCTTGTACATGGCCAGCATCCGGTTGGTGACCAGGAAGCCGCCGAAGATGTTGACGGCGGCGAAGGCGGCGGCGATCGCGCCGGCCCCCTTCGAGATCCAGGTCGAGGCGGCGACCGTGCCGCCTTCCAGATCGGCGTTGGCCCCGTGGGCGGCGGCGGCCAGCAGGGCCCCGACGATGATCACCGAGGAGATGGCGTTGGTCACGGCCATCAGCGGGGTGTGCAGGGCGGGGGTCACGCTCCAGACGACATAATAGCCGACGAAGATGGCGAGCACGAAGATCGCCAGGCGGAACACGGTGGGGTCGACGGCTTCCATGGTTTCTAGCTCCCCTTTCGGGCGGAATGGCACGACCGCGAACGGTCCTGGAAAATCATGACCCTTCCCCCTGAATGGGAGAAGGGAGGCGCGTCACCCCAGCAAGCTCGGATGCACCACCGCCCCGCCCTGGGTGACCAGGGCCGCCTTCAGGATCTCGTCCTCGAAATTGGGGGCGAAGGCGCCCTCCTTGTCCAGGAACAGGCTCGAAAGGGCGAACAGGTTGCGGGCATAGAGGGCGCTGGCGTCGGTGGCGATGCGGCCGGGCAGGTTGGGGATGCCCAGGATCTTGACGCCGTTGGCGGTGACCGCCGTCTCGCCCAGCTTGGCCCCGACCACGTTGCCGCCCTGCTCGATGGCCAGGTCGACGATGATCGAGCCCGCTCGCATCGAGGCGACCTGCTCGGCGCTGACCAGCTTGGGGGCCGGCCGGCCGGGGATCAGGGCCGTGGTGATGACGATGTCCTGCTTGGCGATGTGGCCCGACAGCAGCTCGGCCTGCTTGGCCTTGTATTCGTCGCTCATTTCCTTGGCGTAGCCGCCGGCGGTCTGGGCGTTCTTGAATTCCTCGTCCTCGACGGCGAGGAATTTCGCGCCCAGGGACTCGACCTGTTCCTTGGTGGCCGGTCGCACGTCGGTGGCGGTGACCACCGCGCCCAGGCGGCGGGCCGTGGCGATGGCCTGCAGGCCGGCGACGCCGACCCCATGATGAACACCTTGGCCGCGGCGATGGTGCCGGCGGCGGTCATCATCATCGGCAGGGCCTTGCCATAGGCCTCGGCCCCTCGATCACGGCGCGATAGCCGGCGAGGTTGGCCTGGGACGACAGCATGTCCATGACCTGGGCCCGCGTGATGCGCGGGATGAATTCCATGGCGATGGCGCTGGCCCCGGCTTGGCCAAGGCGTTCAGCGTGTTCCTTGTCCTGATGCGGATTGAGCGCCGCGGCGACGATCGCGCCGCTCTTGAGGGCCGCGATCTCGGCGGCCTCCGGCGCGCGGACCTTGAACAGGACGTCGGCGTCCTTGAATCGCGTCAGCGGCCGACTTGACCAGCTTGGCGCCGGCCGACTCATAGTCGCTGTCGAGATAGGACGCGGCGGCGCCCGCCCCTGATTCGACCACAAGCGAGAAGCCGGCGGCGGTCAGTTTCTTGACGGTCTCGGCGTGGCGGCGACTCGCGTCTCGCCCCCGCGGGTCTCTTGTCGTGACGGCGATAATGGCCATCGCATACCCCTCCCCGGAACGCTGTGTGCTCATACGAGCTTGCGCGTGTGTGTCTAGGGGATAAGTCTTGCCCTTTGTCGAGCCTGACGCTCGCGGAAGGCGCAAGAAAATGCCGATGTCCACCGGTGT
>NZ_PEGG01000183.1 GCF_002737765.1 Caulobacter sp. B11
GTCAAGACGGCCGAGGTCCAACGGCCAGGTGACCGCTGTTGACCTTGCCTCAACTCGTCCACAGTTGACGGCAAAGCTAAGGTCCGCCCGCCCGGCGCGTGACGGCATGGGGGTAGAGAGGTTCTGCGTGAACGATCCGCATGAGCGCAAAGGACTTGCAGCGCTGGAACGTCAAGAGGTCCTGGTTCCTCATCAGAGTCGCTGCTCGACAGCCTGACCGATCTCGCGGCGCAGATCTTCGATTCGCCCATCGCGTTGATTTCCTTGGTCGACCCGGAACGAGAATGGATCGAGGCCTGTGTCGGCCTCGATGCCGATCACGCCGCCCAGGTCGTGTCCTTCACTCAACATGCGACGGTCCTGGACCCGGTGTTCGTCGTGCTTGACGCCACCCAGGACGCGCGGTTCCGCGACAACCCCCTGGTCACCGGGCCGCCCGATGTTCGCTTCTATGCGGGCGTCCCCTTGCTTGCGCCCGATGGGAAGCGGCTGGGGACGTTCAGCGTTATCGATACAGTAGCCCGCGACATATTCACGCACGCCGAGGCTTCGCGCCTGCGGGCTCTGGCGACGAGTGTCACCCAAGCGCTGCTTGTGCGGCTCGCGAGCCGTGAGTGCGCCCATATTGCGGCGGTGGCCGACCAGCAAAACCGATTGCTCACACTCGCCGAGGACATGGCCGGCGTCGGGACCTGGTCGTGGGATGTGGCGGCCGATCGCACGACCTGGTCCGATCAGACCTATCGTATTCATGGCTATGAGCCCAGCGTCGAACCGCCGCCGCTGCAAGGCGTGCTTGAGCGCTATCACCCCGATGACGCCAGGATCCTGGGCGAGCATGTTCAGCGCGCCGTCGCCGAGGGCCGCGACTACGCCCTGGAGGCGCGCATCTACCGGCCGGACGGCTCGGAGCGGCACGTGGTGGCGCGCGGCGCTTGTCGCAAAGGCCCGGACGGTGCGGTCGTGGCGCTTGTCGGCACCTTTCAGGACATCACCGAACACCTGACCACCGAACGGTTTATCCGCACCTTGACCGACCACCTGCCGGGACTGGTCGGATACTGGGATGCGGCGTTGCGGTGCCGTTTCGCCAATGCCGCCTATCGCGAATGGTTCGGCCAGTCTCCCGAAACCATGCTCAACATCACGCTTCCGGAACTCCTGGGCGCGGAAGGATTCGCCCGCAACGAGACGTACGTCCGGGCGGTCCTAAACGGACAGAGGCAAACCTTTTCGCGCATGCTGGTGAAGCCGTCCGGCGAGGTCGGCCACACCTTGGCGCACTATATTCCAGACATCGACGCCTCGGGCCGAACCCAGGGGTTCTATGTGCTTGTGAGCGACGTCACGGGCCTCAAACAAGCGGAAGAAAGGCTGCAGGAGACCAACGTCCTTCTGGAGGCGGCGCGCGATCAGGCCGAAGCCGCCTCTGCGATAAAGTCGGAATTCCTGGCCAATATGAGCCACGAAATCCGCACGCCGCTGACGTCCATCGTCGGGTTCACGGGCCTGCTGGCCGGACGCGACGACCTGTCAGAGACCGCGCAGATGATGGTCCGGCGGGTGAAGGGCGCGAGCAAGGCCCTGCTCTCCATCGTCAATGATATCCTCGACTTCTCCAAGCTCGAAGCCGGCCAGGTGACGATCGATCCCGAGCCTGTCGACGTCGCGGCGATCGCCGAGGAGGCCTTGATGATGTTTGGTCCCCAGGCCGAGGCCAAGGCGCTGGGCCTGGAGTTTGACGCGAGCCCGGACATTCCCGACCAGGTCCTCGTGGATCCGGATCGTTTGCGCCAGATCCTGGTCAACCTGGTCGGCAACGCGGTGAAGTTCACGGACGAAGGTCGCGTTCGGCTAAGCCTGGGCTACGATGCGGACGCGCAAGCCCTGCAGGTCCGCGTCGAGGACACAGGAGCAGGTATGGACGAAGCGCAGCGCGCGCGTCTGTTTCAGCGCTTTTCGCAGGTCGACGCCTCTTCCACGCGCCAGCATGGCGGCACCGGCCTGGGGCTGGCCATCAGTCGGGCGCTTGTCGAAGCCATGGGGGGCGCGATCGGCGTTGACAGCGCGCCAGGACAGGGGTCGGTCTTCTATTTCCATATCGCCGCGCCGTCCGCAGATTCGTCGAGGCCTTTGGACGCGGTATCAGACCCGTCAGCCTCACTGGCCTGCGCCCGGGTTTTGGTCGCCGATGATAACGCCGCGATCCGGGAGTTGGCGCGCGCGCTCCTCGAGCAGTTCGACGCCGAGGTGACCGAGGCTGTGAATGGGGTGGAGGCGGTCGCCCTGGCGGCGGGAGCGCCTTTCGACGTCATCCTGGTCGATCTTAACATGCCGGTCCTGGACGGCCATGTCGCGCTTCATCGGATCCGGACCGAGCCTGGCCCCAATCAGCATGCGCCCATACTCGCCTTTACGGCCGACCGTGTTGAAACGGTAACCTGTGGCGCTGGCGGATTTGATGGCGTGATCGAAAAGCCGATCATCGCCGCCACTATGCTGACCACGCTCCTCCGAGCCCGTCAGGGCGCGCCGCGGGATCGCTCGATCAGGACCGGCGGACCGAAAGCCTAGGCCGAGCTGCGCGTGGACGCCCGCAGCGGCTTTCCGAGCATCGCCGCCAAGCCGGTACAGGGGCCTGGCGACGTCGGGGGTCGCGAAGACTAGCCCAGCTTCCCATCGATCAGGGCGATGGTGCGGTCCAGCCCGAAGATCGCCGCGAACGAGCCGAAGCGGGGGCCCTGGCTCTGGCCGAGCAGCACTTCGTACAGAGCCTGGAACCAGCCGCGCAGGGGGTCGAACTCATGGTCCTTGCCGACCGCGAACACCTCGTTCTGGATCAGCTCGGCGTCCTGACAGCCTTCGGGCAGGGCCGCGAGGCGGGCGCGCAGATCAACGATCGCCGCGCGCTCCTTGTCGTCCGGGGCGCGGAAGGTCTTCGCGGGCTTCACGAAGTCCTCGTAATAGTTGATCGCATAGCCGGCCAGGCGGTCCAGCAGCGGCTGGCTTTCCGGCGTCGCGCCGTCGACATAGCGGCCCAGGAACCCCCACAGGATGTCCTTGGTCGAGGCGTCGGCGGCCGAAACGAGATTCAGCATCAGGCTGAATGACACCGGCGAGCCCTGCTCGGGCGGCCTGCCCGAATGGACGTGCCAGGCCGGGTTGTCGATCTGCTTGGCCGGCTCCTGCTTCTGGAACGCGTCCAGCTGCTGCAGATATTCGTCCGTCGCCTTGGGGATGACGTCGAAATAGAGCTTCTTGGCGCTCTTGGGGCTCTGGAACATGTAATAGGCCAGGCTCTCGGGCGCGCCATAGCGCAGCCACTCGTCCATGGTCAGGCCGTTGCCCTTGGTCTTGGAGATCTTCAGGTTGTTCTCGTCCATGAAGAGTTCGTAGTGGAACCCTTCCGGCGGTGAGCCGCCCAGCACCTTGCAGACCTGGTTGGACAGCCGGACGCTGTCGATCAGGTCCTTGCCGCTCATCTCATAGTCGACGCCCAGCGCCGTCCAGCGCATCGCCCAGTCGGGACGCCACTGCATCTTGACGCCGCCGCCGGTCACCGGAACCTCGGTCAGCTCGCCGTCCTCGTCGCGGAACACGATCGTGCCCTTGGACACGTTGCGCTCCAGGGTCGGGACCTGCAGCACCTTGCCGGTCTTGGGGCTGATGGGGAGGAACGGCGAATAGGTGGCCCGGCGCTCCTCGCCCAGCGAGGGCAGCATGATCTTCTGGATGGCGTCGAAACGCTCCAGGGCGTTCAGCAGGGTCTCGTCAAAGCGGCCGCCGCGATAGCAGTCGGTCGAGGACACGAACTCGTAGTCGAAGCCGAACCCATCCAGGAACGCGCGCAGGCGGGCGTTGTTGTGATGGCCGAAGCTCTCGAACTCGCCATAGGGGTCGCGGACCACGGTCAGCGGCTTGTCGAGGTCGGGGATCATGACCTCGCCATTGGGCACGTTCGGCGGGATCTTGCGCAGGCCGTCCATGTCGTCGCTGAACGAGATCAGCCGCGTGGGGATCTTGTCGTCGGTCAGGGCGCGGAACGCCGCGCGGACCATGGTGGTGCGCGCCACCTCGCCAAAGGTGCCCATGTGCGGCAGGCCCGACGGACCATAGCCGGTCTCCAGCACCACCGGTTTGCGCAGGGCCTCCAGCGTGGCGACCGCTTCGTCGGTCTTGCCGGCGTGGATCAGGGTCGAGGCGAGATCGCGCTCGGCGTCGGACAGGCGCAGACGCAGGGTGCGGGCCAGCAGGGCGCGCGCCTGCTCGAACGGCCAGGCGCGTGCGTCGCGGGCGAGGGGGAGAGGCCTTCAAACATGCGGGCGGTATAGGGGGAAGTGGCGGTGGTGGCTAGGTTTTGGGTGAGGGGCATCTGTTTGAGCTCGAACGAAGTTGTTGCCCATAGGTTGTGGAGATGCCAGATCTAACGGAGGATGGTTGCGTGTGGTTATCGTGCTGAGGAATATGGCATTCAGCCT
>NZ_PEGG01000184.1 GCF_002737765.1 Caulobacter sp. B11
GGCGCGGACGCGGCCTGGGACGTTTCCTGCGGGGCGGCCTGCAGGACGGTGGTCTTGGTCGGGCCCTTGTCCTTGTAGCCGGCGGGCAGCCGCAGCTTCTGGCCCTTCTTGATCGCCGCACCGGTCGACAGGTCGTTTTCCGCGGCGAGGGCGGCCGCGGTCACCGAGAAGCGCTTGGCGATGGCGAACATCGTATCGCCGCCCTGCACGACATAGGCCTTGGCGCGCGTGGTCGGCCCTTCAGCTTCTGGCCCGGCTTGATACGGTAAGGCGGCTCGAGGTCATTGTCCTTGGCCAGCTCGGCGCGGGTGGTGCCCAGGCCGCGGGCGATGGCGTCGATGGCGTCGCCGGACTCGACCACATGGATCTTCGGCGCGCCGGTGACATCGACCACCGGTCCGCCCACCTGGGTGACGACCACGGCGCGCGGCGGCGCGGGTTTGGGGGCCGGCGGCGGGGGGCCTGATAGACTTCCCGCTCGACCCGCGCGGGCTCGGGGGCGGCGGCAGCGGCGCCAGAGGCTGGCTGCTGACCTGGCCGCCAAGGCTGGGCTGGGTGATCGACGGCGCGGCGTCCTGTTCGGCCGATGCCGGCGCCTTCGCCGGAACGGAAGGCTCGGGCGGAGTGACCGCGGGTTCGGCCTGAGTGATCGGAAAGTTCGGCGTTCCCAGAGCGCGCGGCGCGCCGGGCGTCTGACCAGGGCGAGTCTGATACTGCGCGCTGGCCGTCTCGCAGGCCGAGAGCGCGCCCGCCGTCAGGGCGATCACCGCCGCTCGGGTCCACAACTGCCTCATAGCCTCTCCTTTCCTCACGGAAGCGTTCAAACGCCGCCGCAAGGGTAAATCAAACGTTAAATCGCACCGCGCCGCGACCCAAACCCCAGGCGACACGACCGCTATTCGCGGGCGACGCCATCCAGGATCGGGACGAAGCGCACTTCGCACAGGACCTCGACCTTGAAGCCCCCTGACCATCGCCGGCATAACGGCGTAGACTCTGTACAGGCCCCTTGCCGACCGGCGCCACCAGGACGCCGTTGGGTTTGAGCTGGGCCAGCAGAGTCTTGGGTTCTTCCTGAGCCGCCGCCGTGACCATAATACGGTCAAAAGGCGCCTGTTCGGGCCAGCCTTCCCAACCGTCGCCGAACTTGGTGATGACATTGGTCAGGCCCAGGGTCTGAAAGCGGCCCTCGGCCTCCTTCATCAGGGTGCGATAGCGCTCAACTGTATAGACCAGCCGCGACACCCGCGACAGGACGGCGGTCTGATAGCCGGACCCCGTGCCGATCTCAAGCACGCGGCTGCGCGGCTCAAGGGTCAGGGCCTGGGTCATCAGGCCGACGATATAGGGCTGGCTGATGGTCTGGCCGCAGGTGATCGGCAGGGCCGAATCTTCCCAGGCCCGATCCTTGAACAGGTCCGGGGTGAACAGGTCGCGCGGGGTCTTCTCGATGGCCGCCAGAACACCCAGGTCGGTGACGCCCTGGCGTTGCAGGCCTTCCAGCAGACGCTTGAGCGCCTCGGGCGTCTCGGGCGGCTTGGCCCTGGCCATCACGAAGCGGCCTCGTGCTTGGGCGGCGAGCCGCCGAGCACGCCCTTCATCGCGGCCACGGTGGGGTTATGGGTCAGATCGATGTGCAGCGGGGTGACCGATATGCGGCCCTCATAGACGGCTTTCAGATCGGTCCCCTCCAGCGGCGTGGACGGCTTGGCGGTGAAGCCCATCCAGTAGTAGTCGCGACCACGCAGATCGGTGCGCTTCTCCATGTGGCGCATATGCGAGTCGCGGAACCCCTGTCGTGTCACCTCGACGGCGTGGACCTGATCGATCGGCAGGGCCGGAAAATTGACGTTCATCACCACGTCGCTGGGCCAGCCGATCTGCAGCAGGCGCTCGACGATGCCCGGACCGAAATGCTCGGCGGTCTCCCAGTGGACCTCCACATGGTCGTGGAAGAAGGCCATGGCCTGCGACAGGGCGATGGCCGGAATGCCCATGGCCATGGCCTCGATGGCCCCCGCCACGGTGCCCGACAGAGTGACGTCCTCGGCGATGTTCTGGCCGCGATTGACGCCCGACAGCACCAAATCCGGCTGCTTGCCCTCGATCAGGTTCTGCACCGCCAGCATCACGCAGTCGGTCGGCGTGCCCTCGACGGCGAAGCGGCGGGGATCGATCGTGCGCACCCGCAGCGGATCGGCCAGGGTCAGGGCGCGGCTGGCGCCGGACTGTTCGTATTCCGGCGCGCAGATCCAGACATCGTCGGTCAGGGCGCGGGCGATCTTTTCCAGCGCGACGAGGCCCGGCGCGTGGATGCCGTCGTCATTGGTCAGCAGGATGCGCATGCCGGTCAGACCTGTCCGCCGATATGGGTGACGCCGCCCATATAGGGCACCAGCACGTCGGGCACCGTGATCCGACCGGTCTCGTCCTGATAGTTTTCCAGCACCGCCACCAGGGTGCGGCCGACGGCCAGGCCCGAGCCGTTCAGGGTGTGGACGTACTGGGTGCCCTTCTCGCCGGCCCGCCTGAAACGGGCGTCCATGCGCCGGGCCTGGAAGTCGCCGCAGTTGGAACAGGAGCTGATCTCGCGGAAGGTGTTCTGCGAGGGCAGCCAGACCTCCAGGTCATAGGTCTTGCGCGCCCCGAAGCCCATATCGCCGACGCACAGCAGCATGGTGCGGAACGGCAGCTTCAGCGCCTTGAGCACCGCCTCGGCGCAGCCGACCATCCGCTCGTGCTCGGCCTCGCTCTGGTCGGGGCTGGTGATCGAGACCAGCTCGACCTTGTAGAACTGATGCTGGCGGATCATGCCGCGGGTGTCGCGACCCGAGGCGCCGGCCTCGGAGCGGAAGCTCGGCGTCAGGGCGGTCATCCGCAGCGGCAGCTGCGTCTCGTCGAGGATCTGTTCGCGCACGATATTGGTCAGGGAGACCTCTGCGGTGGGGATCAACCAGTGGTCAGCCGTGGTGCGGAACAGGTCTTCGGCGAACTTCGGCAACTGCCCGGTGCCAAACAACGCCTCGTCCTTGACCAGCAGCGGCGGGCTGACCTCGACGTAGTCGTGCTTGACCGTCTGCAGGTCGAGCATGAACTGGCCCAGGGCCCGTTCCAGCCGGGCGATCTGGCCCTTGAGCACGACGAAGCGCGCGCCGCTCATCCGGGCGGCGGCCTCGAAGTCCATGCCGCCCAGGGCCGCGCCGAGATCGACATGATCCTTGGGGGCGTTCAGGCGACCTGCCGGGAGGGCGGCGGCGTCGCCCCAGCGGCGGATCTCGACATTGCCGGCCTCGTCCTCGCCCGCCGGCACATCATCGGCCGGAAGGTTTGGCAGGCTGGCCAGCAGGTCCTTCAGGCCGGTTCCGGCCTGCGCCTCAAGGATGGCGGCGTCGGCCATCAAGGCCTTGAGGGTCTCGACCTCGGCCATCAGGGCCTGGGCCTCGGCCTCGTCCTTGCGGGCCTTGGCCATGCCGATGCGCTTGGAGGCTTCGTTGCGGCGGGCCTGGCTGTCCTGCAGCGCCGTCTGGGCCGCGCGCAGCTGGGCGTCCAGCTTGACGGCCTCGGCGGCCGCGCCCGATCGGCCCTTGGCCGACCATGCGGCTTCGAACAGGTCGGGATTATCGCGAATGGCCTTGATGTCATGCATCGGGAGCGCTCG
>NZ_PEGG01000185.1 GCF_002737765.1 Caulobacter sp. B11
CGCAGGGCGCTGCCCAGGGGCGTGCCATAGCGCTCGGCCTGGATCATGGCCGTGGTCACTGACTTGATGCCGGGGTGGGCGGTGCGGCGGGCCAGACCTCATAGGCCAGCCGGCGTTCGGGCAGGTAGGAGAGCTCGGCTGACAGCAGGCTCATCTCCTCGGCCAGTTCGATCGAGGAGGCCCCGACCTCGGCGCCGACCTTCTGGATGGCCGCCTCGATCGACATGCCGCTCTCGACGCAGATCAGCAGGAGGTCCAGCGAGTCCGGGAAGGCGGCGACGATCGACTCGCGCCGTTTCTGGGCGACGTTCTGGATATAGATGTTGGGCGCGTAATAGCCGATCGTCAGGCCCACCACGCAGGCGCTCAGCTTTTGCAGCGGCTGCAGGCCGAAGTCATTGATCACGTACAGATAGAAGGCCGTGACCACCGCGAAGGCGAAGGGCAGCACGAAGCGAAAGAAATAGAAGGTCGAGACGGGCTTGGGCCCGCGGAAGCCGGCCTGGGCCAGCTTGTCGACCACCTTGGGGTCCTCCAGAAGCCGCGATAGCTGCAGCCGGTCGACGACGTTCTTATAGACCCCGGCCTCGACGTGGCGAAGACTGCCGCCCTTCTGGGCCATGGCCTCGCGCGAACGACGGCGCAGTTCCTCGCGACGGTTGGCCACGGACTTCAGGCGGCCCTCTAGGCTGGAGGTGCTCATCATCGGCGCGGCCAGGGTGACGATGGTGAGGAACACCACGATGGCGATGAAGGCGCTGAGCAGGTTGCTGGGATTGGTGAGCGTCTCGATCATGGCCGCCCCCTAGAACTTGAAATTGATCATCTTGCGCATCACGAAGATGCCGAGACTCATCCAGATCGCGCCGGCCAGCAGCATCAGGTGGCCGCGCGGATCGGTGAACAGCGGCTGCATATAGGCCGGCGAGGTGACGGTGATCAGCACCACCACGCCCGGCGGCAGGCAACCGATGATGAAGGCCGAGGCGATGGCTTCGGCCGACAGGGCCTTGATCTTCTCGCCCATCAGCTTGCGGGCCCGCAGCACGGTCGACAGGTTGCCCAGGGCCTCGGCCAGGTTGCCGCCGGTCTTGGCCTGGATCGACAGCACGATCGCGAAGAAGCGTAGCTCATTGGTCGGCATGCGCTCGTACATCCGTTCCAGGGCCTGATCGATCGGCATGCCCATGCCGACATTCTCGGTCAGGATGCGAAATTCGCCGGACAGGGGCTCGGGGCACTCCTTGCCGATGATCTTCAGGCAGTCATGCACGGGCAGGCCCGACTTGATGCCGCGAACGATGATGTCGATGGCGTCGGAAAAGGCCTCGGTGAATTTCTTGGTCCGGCCCTTGGCCAGGAAGCCGACCACCCAGCGCGGCAGGCCGAAGCCGGCCGCGAAGGCGCCGCCCAGGGCGATCAGCGGCATCTGGCCCAAGGCCAGCAGGATAGCGGCGATGGTCAGGCCGATCGCGCCGCTGATGATCCAGAAGGTTCGAACGCTCTCGCCCAGGCCGGCCGCCCGCAATCTGGCGGCGAGGCTCAGCGAGGCTTTCTTCTGCCGACGATCCTGCTCGCGCAGGGTGTTGAGGATCTGCTTGCGGCGCACTTCCGGCGTATTGGCCGCCGCCTTGGCCCGCACCGTGGCCTGGCGCTCGCCGCCGCCGACGATCAGCTGGGCGCGCTTGACGGTCTTGGCCTGGCCGCCGTCGCCGCTGGTGAAGGCGAAGCCGAGGCCGGCGATGGTGATGAAGCCCAGGATTCCGGCGAGAATGATCAGCATCGGCTATTCCGCCGCGTCGAGGGCTTCGGCCAGCTCGCGCTCCAGGCCGTAATATCGGGCCCGATCCCAGAAGCGGGGGCGGGCGATCCCGGTCGAGCGGTGCTTGCCGAGCACCTTGCCGTCGGCGTCCTCGCCGGTGATCTCGTAGACGAACAGATCCTGGGTGACGATAACGTCGCCTTCCAGGCCGACGACCTCGGTGATGTGGGTGATGCGACGGCTGCCGTCGCGCAGGCGGGCGGCCTGGATGACCACGTCGACAGAGCCGACGATCATTTCCTTGATGGTCTTGGAGGGCAGGCCGTAGCCGCCCATGGTGATCATGCTCTCGATCCGGCTGATCGCCTCGCGCGGGCTGTTGGCGTGCAGGGTGCCCATCGAGCCGTCGTGGCCGGTGTTCATGGCCTGCAGCAGGTCGAACGCCTCGGGGCCGCGGACCTCGCCGACGATGATCCGTTCGGGGCGCATCCGCAGGCAGTTCTTGACCAGGTCCCGCATGGTCACCGCCCCCTGGCCCTCCAGGTTGGGCGGCCGGGTTTCCAGGCGCACCACGTGCGGCTGCTGCAGCTGCAGTTCGGCGGCGTCCTCGCAAGTCACCACCCGCTCGGTCGGGTCGATGAAGGCGGTCATGGTGTTGAGCAGGGTGGTCTTGCCCGAGCCGGTGCCTCCGGAAATGACGACGTTGCAGCGGCAGGCGCCGATAACACCCAGGACGCGGGCCCCTTCCGGGCTGATCGAGGCGTACTCGACCAGGTTCTTCATCGTCAGCTTGTCCTTCTTGAACTTCCGGATGGTCAGGGTCGGACCATCCAGAGCCAAGGGCGGGGCGATGACGTTGACGCGGCTGCCGTCGGGCAGGCGGGCGTCGCAGATCGGCGAGCTTTCGTCGACGCGGCGGCCGACCTGGCTGACGATCCGCTGACAGATGTTCATCAGCTGCAGATTGTCGCGGAACCGCACATTGGTCAGCTGGACCTTGCCGCCGACTTCGATGAACACCCGGTGGGCGCCGTTGACCATGATGTCGGCGATGTCGTCGCGGGCCAGCAAGGGCTCGAGCGGGCCGTAGCCGAGGACGTCATTGATGATGTCCTGGACCAGATGGTCCTGCTCGATGACCGACATCGAGACGTTCTTGATCGCCACCAGCTCGGCGACGATGTCGCGGATCTCCTCGGCGGCGGCCTTGATGTCGAGCGAGGCCAGCTGCGACAGATCGATGGTGTTGAGCAGGGCGTTGAAGATCGTGGTCTTCGTCGCGTGATAGTAGTCGCTCTGTTCACGGACGATCGTGGCGGTGGCCGGGGCGCCCTGGGCGGCGCGCAGCTGCTCCAGGCCGTTGGTGGCGCGGGGGGCGGCGGACTTGGCGGCGGGCCGGGCCGGAGCGGGCGCAGGGCTGAGGTCCGAGGCCGCGCCCGGCTCGACGCGCTGCGGCCGCGTGGCGATCGCCGCGGCGCCGGCCACGGCCGGGGGCGGCGCGTGGCGATCATTGTCGGCGGCCTGGTCGCGCTTGCCGAACATGTCCTACTTCTTCTTGAAAAGGCTGGAGAAGACCGAACTCTTCTGGGCGGGCGGGGCCTCGCGGCGGCTGATGAGGCGCGCCAGGTGGTCTATGCCCTCGGCGGCCTTGGACTTCGGCGCGACCTCGGCGACCATCTGGCCGTTATTGGCCGCCTGACCGAAGGGTTTGGGGTCGAACGGCAGGACGAGCGACGGCGTCAGGCCCAGGGCCTCGCCGAAGTCCTTGACCGGAATTTCGGGCCGGCCGGGCACGCCGACCTGGTTGATCACCAGCCGGGGCGGAATGTCGTTGGGTCGCGCCTGACGGACCAGGTCGATGATGTTCTTGGCGTTGCGCAGGCTGGCCAGATCGGGGTCGCCACCACCACCAGGTCGTCGGAGCTGATCAGGACCTTGCGCGTCCAGGCGCTCCAGCTGTGGGGCAGGTCCAGCACGACGAAGGGCGCCGCGCCGCGGATCTTCTGGGTGACCTCCTCGAAGGCCTCCGAGGCGATGTCGTAGTCCTGCTCCAGGCTGGCGGGCGCGGCGAACAGCGACAGGCGGTCGCCGCAGCGCACCATCATGCGGTCCATCAGCACCGGGTCCAGCCGGTCGGGCTGGCTGAGGGCGTCCAGAACGCCCTGCAGGGGGTCCTGGTTGAAGTCGAGCCCGGCGGTGCCGAACGGCAGGTCCAGGTCGACCATGATCGTCGCCGCCTGCACCCGCTCGGCCAGGGACCAGGCGAAATTGTGGGCCAGGGTCGAGGCGCCGACCCCGCCCTTGGCCCCGACAAAGGCCACCTGGCGCCCGACGAAGGGCGCCGAGGGGTCGGCATACAGGGCCGAGACGGCGCGGATGATCTGCAGGGGGCCGCTGGGCTGGGTGATGTATTCGCTGACCCCGCGCCGCATCAGTTCGCGATAGAGGGCGATGTCGTTGGTCTGGCCGATGACCACGACCTTGGTGCCGGGGTCGCAGACCTGGGCCAGGCCGTCGAGCATGGCCAGCAGGCGCGGGGCGCCTTCCAGGCACTCGACCAACACCAGCGAGGGCGTCGGCTGGTTCTGGTAGAAGTCGACGGCGGCCTCGAGCCCACCGGGCCGGGCCGTGGTCGAGGCGCGCGCCATCCGCCGGTCGGCCGCGGCCTGCTCGACCAGGGCCATGGTCTCG
This sequence comes from Caulobacter sp. B11, assembly GCF_002737765.1. Taxonomy (GTDB): domain Bacteria; phylum Pseudomonadota; class Alphaproteobacteria; order Caulobacterales; family Caulobacteraceae; genus Caulobacter. Next base: position 4,454 of record NZ_PEGG01000185.1, read on the forward strand.
GGGCGCACGCAGTAGGCGTGGATGGTGATCCGCGGCACAGCGGTCTCGCCCATCTCCGCGCCGGCGCCGGCCAGCACTTCGGAGATCAGTTCAGGCGTCGACATCGGTGGCGGGGCGGCGTGAGCGGCCTGGGCGACGGGAGCGGGCGGCGCGACCGGGGCCGGAGCCAGCAGGGTGTCGGCGATTGGCGCGCGCGACTGGCGCTGCGCGGCGCCGGTAGGTTGGGACGGCAGGTCGATGAAGGCGGTCGGGGCTTCTGGGGTTGGCCGGGCCGGCGGGAAATCGGCGAACGGGTCGTCGAGGGCCCGGCGCCGCCGAGCGCCAGGGATCGGAGCCCGGCGCGGTGAAATCGTCGCTGGCGTCGAAGCCCAGGTCAAAGGGGTCGTGTTCGGGGGTCCGCGCGAGGCCATCAGTTTGATCGCCTTGGAGATGGCGCCGGTGGCCTGATCGTCCTTGGCCGACGAGGTCACCTCGCCGCGACGATACTTACCGAACACGGTGTCGCGCCGCGCGCGGCGTCGATGGGGGCTTGGTCGCGGGGGCCGCAGCAGGTCCTCGGGATTGGCGACCTGGGCGGCCATGTTGGCGGTGACGGCCAGCCGAAATTGGCGAACGGGTATTGTCCCGGGTGGCGGTGAGATTTTCCCAGGTCTGGCCGCATTGCGGGATCTGGGCCGTGTGGCGCAGGAACCCCACCTTGAGCGGGGCGTCGGGCTCGGCGGCGGCGTCATAGCCGACGATCCGCACCGCCGAAA
>NZ_PEGG01000186.1 GCF_002737765.1 Caulobacter sp. B11
CCAGCGCGACGCCGAGGATCACCGGTCCCTGGTCCGAGCCGGGCCTGATCATCGCCGCCACGCCGAAGGATGTCAGCGTCCGCTACGACGGCAGGCTGGCGCACGTCGCCTGGAGCGCCGTGCCGGGCGCGACCAGCTATCAGGTCAGCGTGCTGGAAGGGACCAGCGTCACCCACGGTCCCTTCGTGGTGACCTCGACAACGGTCCAGTTCCCGCTGGCCTATGACCCGGCCAAGACCTGGACCCTGGTAGCCCAGGCGGCCGACGGCTTCACCAAGGGGCCCGGCAGCCCGGCCATTGCGGTGTTCGGTCCCGGCTGGTTCCTGTCGGCCAGCGCCGACCAGACGGCGATCAAGCCCGCCGACAGCCAGGCGATGGCGGATTTCGACATCGTCCTGGACCTGCCGGAGCTGTTCCCGTCCCTCCCGGAAACCCTGCCCCAGAACGAGACCTTCGTCCTGGCGGAGGGAACGGCGCCGTTCGTCTACAGCCTGACCATCCCGGCCGGCTCCCTGGCCTGGACGTTCGAGGGCGGCGCCATCCGCGCGGACCTGCGCGCCGACTACCTGGGCTTCATAACCGCCCTGGAGTCGGCGACGGCGACGCCCCTGGCCCTGGCCACCGTGCAGCAGGCCATCGGCCGGGCCATGCCGCAGACCTTCGCCGAGACGCTGTTCTACAACTACGGCCTGCGGGCCGAGCAGGGCTGCGTGGACCTTCGGCCCGGCATGACGCTGCGGGCCGAGTACGAGACCTACCAGTTCCTCGGCGGGGCAGTGCCGGACCAGGCCTACCTCAACGGCTATGTCGCCTCGGCCTCGGCCGACTACCAGGTCGCCTCCTACGGTGGCTCGGGCAGCTGGCTGATCGGCTTCGACCGCTTCCTGGCGACCATCGCGGCGGCGGGGGGCCTGACCGTCCCGACCCCGGCCTTTTCGCAGCGCAAGATGCAGGGCGCGGGCGGGGTGATCGACACTCTCTACGCCCAGTTCCGCCGGCCGTTCGTCCGACTGGTCTACCCGACCAGCTTCCAGTCGCAGGCCGCCACCGGGACGCCTTATCCGGAATATAACGCCGTGTTGCTGGCGGCCAGCAGGCTGGACGCGCTGGAGGCGGCCACCACCAACATCCGCAACGGGCTGGAGGCCGGGGCCGACGTCGCCCTGCTGTATTTCCGCGGCCGAACCACCCTGACCGCCGGGGTGCAGGTCTGGCTGGACGGCCAGCCGCTGTCGGTCCCGCTGGGGACGACGGTCGCCAACCTGCTGGAGCGTCGCGCGGCCCGGCCGCCCGGAACGGCGCTGCCCTTCAGCGGCCTTAGCCTGACTCGGGCCGCCGGGGCGGCGGTGACCGGGGCGCCGGCCGCCTTCGCCCTGGGCGCCGGCCTGCCGGTGCGGTTCGACTGGACGATCGGCCCCAACCCGGCCTGGCTGGACCTGCCCCTGCTGCACGGCGACGGCCTGACCCTCGGATGAGCCAGGCCGAGCCCATCTTCGCCCGCGCCGAGGGCCTGGACCTCTACTGGCTGGAGGGCGGCCTGAGCGGCTTCCTGGCCTCGCCGGACGCCGACCTGCTGGACAGCGTCAGCCTGAGCGCCAGCTGGGCCGATCCAGGCGGGCTCTACCTGTTCCTGGGGGCGCCGGCCGGGGACGGGGCGGCGCTGCAGGCGGACCTGCGGGCCTGGCTGGCCGGCCAGCCCGCCCGGCTGTTCTGGCTGGCGGCCCCGGACGATCCGCCCGAGCGCTGGCAGGCCCAGTGGCTGAATCTCGCCGACGATCTGCTCACCCGGCGGTTCGACGTCGACTATGGCGGCCTGATCCTCACCGTCACCGGCGGCGCGGCGGTCAGCCTGGCGACCGCCGCCCAGGGCTGGGGCTTCGCCTTCGCCGCCGATCCCGCCGCCAGCCTGCTGGCCGGCGGCGGGGTGCTGAGCGCCGACAGCCCGGCGGTCGTCACCTATGCCCCCACGCTCGAGGGCTGCTGGCGCTTTGCCCTGCCGCTGCCGGCCGCGACCCCGGAGGCGCCGTCCGGTCTTGAGCAGCTGGGTGCCTCGCTGCGGTTCTTCAGCGGCCAGCCGGACGGGACGATCCGCACCCTCAATCTGCGCCCCCTGATCCAGGACGAGGACGGGCGGCTGTGGACCAGCCTGGACCCGCTGCGCCCGCTTGACCCAGTCCGCAGCCATCTCAGCTTCTTCCCGCCCCCCGACAGCGGCGAGACCGCCGACCCGCCAGCCTTCGGGTCCGACTATGCGACGGCCCGAGGCTATGCGGTCAGCCTGACCCCCCAGGATGCGACCGCCGACCTGCCAGCTGCGGGCCTGGTGCTGGCGCTCCAGCCCCAGACGGTTGGCGAACCGGGCGGCGTGCCGACCAGCGTCTATCCGACCCCGATCGGCGCCTTCGGGATGGCGGTCAGTATACCGGTCCAGGCCAAGGCGAGCCTCGACTTCAACCCCGCCGACCGCCTGCTCTGCGGCATGTCGGGGCTGGAATATCTCGGCCTGGCCGAGGAAACCGGGAACAGCCTGGTGTTCACCCGCCCCGGCCCCGCCTATGCCCCCCGGTCCTGGACGCCGAGGCCGAGGGTTCGACCCTCACCCAGTCGCTGACCCCGCTGGGCGCCACCGCCTGGACGACCATGACCGTCGAGGGTGGGGTCGGCTACTACGCCCAGCCCGAGGAGGCGGCGCTGTATTCGGCCGGGGTCGGCGGGTTCCTGAACTATCTGGAGGTGCCGGCCGCGCTGCTGGCGGCCCCCACGGCGGAGACCCCTGGCTTTCCCCTGGCGCCCTACCGGGGCCTGGCCCAGGCCGATGTCGAGCTGGCCCGGCGGCTGGAGGCGCGGGCCATCGCCCCGGCCCGGCGCAAGTCGATCGGCGTGGAGACCGAAGAGCAGCTGCGGGCCCTGAAGGCCGAGTCCGGAGCGGTGGCGACCACGGTCGGGGTGACGCCGCAGGGCCTGGCGGTCGGGCTGACCAGCATCGACGGCCCCTGGGCCTGGCTGGGCATCGGCCGCAACACCACCGCTCCCGACGCCCTGCCGGACGTGCGCTTCACCCAGGTGCATGGCGAGTTTCGCCAGGCCGTGCAGACCAATCGCCTGTTCATGGTGCTGGGCGACGCCGACAGGGTGATGGCCAACGGCTCGGTGGCCTATCGGCTGACCGCCCTGGCCCTGGGCATGATCGGCGACCTGCCCCCGGGCAAGGGCGTCTCGCCGACCGTGCTGGCCCAGGTCCGGAGCGCGGTCTCGCCCAACTATCCGACCTATCCTGACGAAGCCGCCTTCGACGCGATGCTGGACAGCGCCACGGGCGGGGCGATCACCCCGGAGGAGCGGCTGGTCTTCCAGCGCTATGCCGGCCAGCTGCTGGTCAGCCTGGACCGCTGGCGCTTCCAGCTCTCGCCCCGCAACTGGCACAACCCGGCCCGGGCGGCCCCGGACTCCTTCGTGATCTTCAAGCTGGTGGGCGGCCGCAGCCTGGTCGAGCTGCTGGACGATCTGCCCTCCTGGACCTGGCCGGAGGCGGCCTCCTCGGCCGGTCCGGCGGCGGCGCAGTCCTCGATCCGGGCGACCATCCGCAAGGCTCGGGAATCGGTGCTGACCGCGCAGGCGACCGGTGCCGGCAACACGCCCTACGACAACTTCGTCGCCATGGTCGACGACCCCAACTGGACCGGGGTGCTGGCCCTGTCGGTCGACGTGCCGCTCGACGCCCTGCCCGCCCCGCTGCAGGCCCTGGCGGCCGGCATCGATCCCAGCGGCTTCTACGCCCACCACCTGGGCCTGACCGCCACCCCCTTCTCCGGCGAGACCGGCCAGCTGGTCTTCCAGACCAGCTCCAGCTTCGGGCTCATCGACTACCAGGACCCGGTCGACCAGTATTTCTCTGAAGAGACCGCCTTCGCCTTCAAGGTCCTGCAGCTCACCGTCGGCTTCCAGAACGCCAACCTGGTCAGCTTCGCCAGCCGGGTGGAGCTGATGATCAACCGGCTGTTCGGGGCGCTGACCCGGCTGTTCCCGACCGGCCACGGCAACAACATCCTGCTGGACGGGGTCTATCAGAGCCAGCGGCTGCCGGATGGGTCGGCGCAGGGTGCCTATGTCTTCGCTATGCGGGGCGATAACAGCCTACAGCTGTCCTCGGGTGCCCTGGGGGTGGTGGAGCTGCGTTCGGCCCAGTTGGTGACCATGAAGGCGGCGGACCAGGCGGCTGGGGACTCCAACATCACCGCCATCTTCCAGCTGACCGGCAACCTGGGCTTCGCCGAGTTCCCCGACATCGACCCCTTCAGCTTCGGGCCGCCACTCACGCAAGGCCAGGAGCCGACGCCGCCGGAGCCGTTGAGCAGCTATCTGCGCTTCTCGAACCTGGCGATCAGCATGAGCTTTTCGCTGGCCGATCCGGCCGCGCTGACCTTCCGGGTGGCGGACGGCAACATCTATTTCGACCTGGCCAACAGCATCCCTCGCGCCAATTCCCTGTTCGCCCGCTTCCCGCTGCAGCTGACCGGGCTGGTCACCACGCCCGATCCCAAGCTGACGGGCCAGGCCGCCTCGGCGCTGACGCCGCAGAGCGCCGGCTTCGTCTCGATCAGCGCGCCGATCCAGCAGGGGACGCTGGGAAACCCCTGGTATGGCCTGACCTATGTCATCGACATGGGAGGCCTGGGCGCCCTGGCCGGCAATGTCGGCATCACCATCAAGCTGCTGATCGGCTGGAGCCCGCAGACGGCCGAGACCGCGCCCGCCGTATTCGTCGGCGTCGCCCTGCCGGGGGTGAAGAACACCCTGGGGGTCGACCTGCCGCTGCAGGGCATTCTCAAGCTGGGTTTCCGCACGATCCAGTTGCTGGCCAACGACATCGACGGCCGGCGCAACTACCTGCTGCGGCTGCGGGACTTCGGCATCCGCATCCTGGGGCTCTCTTTCCCGCCTGGCCACAACGACGTCAGCCTGTTCGGCAACCCCGACCAGACCTCGAACACCAAGCTGGGCTGGTACGCCGCCTATTCGAAAGCGGCCGATCCGGCCCGCGCCAAACTCCAAACCGACCGCCGGACCCTGTCCGCCGGCAGGACGGCCCGCCGACTGGGAGATCGCCATGACCGCGCGTGATCCGCTGACCGGAGATCCCCAGTTCGCCGCCGCCTCGCGGGTCGAATACTTCTGCCTCTGGTGCAACCAGGGCATGGCCAACTGGATCGAGATCTATGACCGCGACGGCGACGATACCGTGCCGGCCGCGATCGTACTCAGCGATTTCGGCGCGGGCGTGCGGCAGAGCGCGACCCAGGTGTCGATGCGCTATGCGCCGCCCGTCCATTTCATCGTGACCCGGCTGCGATACCTGATGGATCATGACCTGGAGCCGCGGATAGATCGCGTCGTTATCTCGCACCAGGACGCCGACCACCTCAACCTGCTACAGGCCATGGTGTCCGAATGCGAGCGCCGTACGATACCGCTGCGCATCACCGAGATCCGCTGGGGCGGTGGCAACTGGGGCCCAAGCGCCAACGCCACCCTCAGGCGCCTCACGCCCTTCGCAGACCGGGTGAGGCCCTGGCAGGGCACCTATTCGGACTACAGGCGCAACATGCTCGGCGCGTTCTACAAACGCGCCCTGTTCCGGGCGGGCAACGTCTTTTTCCGCACCCTGGTGGTCGATGCGCCCATCTACATGGCCGGGGACGATATCGAAAGGAACGGCAGCGGCGCCGTCATCGTCGTGGAATTCGATGGCGTCGGAACGATCATCCTGCCGGGGGACGCCACGGTCGATACGCTGGTCTGGGCCGATGACCGGATGCTGTGGTGGGAGCGTGGCACCGGCACGGCCGCCGTCCGACCCTGCTTCGTGATGTCGGTGCCGCACCATGGCGCCTATCGCACCTTGATCGACGAGGCGGGAGGAACCGGCGTGGATGGCGACGACGAATTCGTGGCGGCGCGGGCCTTCATTGAGCTGACACGACCCGACAGCCTTGCCGTCAGCGCCGGCGCCATGAACGGCCACCATCACCCGCACCTGAGCGTGCTGAACGTGCTGTCGAGCTACGCCGGCACCGGCGGCCTGTCGGACGAGGGAGAGGCTGTTACCCACAGCATCGCCTACTGGAACGATCTGGCCAACAAATGGGAGATCGCGCCGGCGATCACCCTGAATGTCTATACGACGATCATCCAACTCGATGACCCCAACTGGGTCGCCAACTACCAATTCGTGATGAACTCGGACCGGACGGTCCACTCCCATTGGTTCCCGTTCGACGCGCCCACCTCGGCGAGTGACACCGTGGTGGTGCTGATGCAGGTCGATACGCCGGAGCCGCCCCCCGGGACGCCCCCTGTGACGCCGCCGGTCGTGCCGGCGCGGTCCGGCCCGATCACCCGCGTGACGGCGCGGCGGACGGGCGGCGGGACATGATCCAATGTCGCTGAGCGCCATTCGAGACGCCTTCAGGTTCGCCGCCGAGACCGGCCAGGTCGATGGCGCCCGCCTGCCGCTGCTGGGCGTCCTGGTCGAAACCCTGGGCGCGCCAGAACTGCCCCTCAGCGGGGGCCGTTCGGCCCAGGAGGGGGCCGCTGCAACGCTTACCGGCGCGACCCAATGGCGGAACACCAACTGGTCGCTGACCATCACCGGCCAAAGTCCCGGCGGCCGCGACCAGCTTCGCATGGTGCTCAAGCTCGCGCCGCAAGCCCAGGCCTGGACCCTGGGCCAGGCGTTTCCCGACCTGCCGCTGTCACGCATGCCGGATGAGAGCGAGGACGCCGGCGGCGGGCTGACCCTGACGACCTCGGTGCTGGAGGCTCTGGTCGTGGACCTGCCGGCGGTGCTCAGTGAAGCCGCCGACCAGGGCGGCGCCGGTCCGGCCCGGCTGCAGGGCTGGCTGCTGATCGACCAGGGGTTCTGGCGCCCTATGCCACCTATCTGGGCGGCTCGCGGCTGTGGCTCGACGGGCCGATGACGGTTTCCGATCGGGTCGGGCTGGACCTGCTGGCCTTGGCTCCGGCCTCGGAAATGAGTCTGCCGGGCGTCGAACTTGGCCCGGTGTCGCTGCGGCTGGCAACCGACTATCCCGACCCCTTCGCCTACGAGCCCGACACCCCGCCGCTGTCGGTCATCGAGATCCAGGCCGGCATGGTGCTCGGCGCGCTGGAGGAAACCGAGATCACGCTGGCGACGCCGCTGTTCCTCAGCGACATGACCTGGCCGCTGGACGTTGACATCGCCCCGCCGCTCAACCTGTCGCGCGGCGTCGCCGGCCTGCTCTCGATAATGCCGGGAACCAGCCCCGGCGATTTCCAGCTTCCGTCCGGCATCGCGGCTCTGGACGCCTTCGGAGTCGGTCGGCTGTCCTTCGGCGTCACTCCGCCCGGAGACTTCGGCCTGCCGGGCATGAGCTATGCCGGGGTTTCCGTGGTTTCGACCACCCGCTGGAACACGCCCGTTCCGTTCGTGGCGGTCGAGAATCTGGGCGTGAACTGGATGTTCAACTGGGTCAGTGGCAGCGCGGTGATGTCCGGCGAGGTCTACGGGACCATGGTCTTCGGTGCCAAGGACAATGCCAGCGGCGGCGCGCCGCCTCTGGGCCTGGACGGCGACCCTATCCTGCTCGACGTCAGCCTGGCCCTGCCTTCGCTGGTCATTGCGGGCAAGGTCCGCCATCCCATCGTCCTGCCGCTCAGCGAGGCGTTCGGCGCCTATTTCGGCGGGCCAAAACCCAGCCTGCCGGTCGAGCTGACGGTGGACCGGCTCAGCTTCTTTGCTTCCCTCTCCGACCAGACCTACGGCGCCACGCTCACGATCAGCAGCGAATGGGAGCTGACGATCGGCACGATCAGCTTCGTCATGGTCGAGATCACCTTCGACATGACGGTGGCCCAGTCAGGCTTGGCGGGCCGGCTGAACGGCTTCGTGGGGGTGAAGGTCGGCGGAGAGCAGCAGGCGGTGCTCAGCGCCGGGGCCCTGTATCCCCGGGGCGGCGACTGGCGGTTCGTCGGCGGGCTGGCCGAGGGCGATCTGGACCTGACCGGCTTCGCCTATGCCTTCCTGGGGGTAGAGCCGCCGCCCTGGCTGCCTTCCCTCGTCCTGACTGGCCTTTGGATCGATTACAGCCTGGCGGCTGGCTACCCCTATCGCGTCTCCGCCGCCGTGGCGGTCAGATGGAATCCCGAAGTCCTGGGTCTGACGCTGTCCCTTGCGGCCGAGACCGATATCCAGCGTTACGCGGTGGCGACCCCGGCCCAACAAATTATCTTCAACGGCCTGGCGCTGAACCGGCCCGTCCTGGCCCGGGCCGGCTTGCCGCCGGGCGTAAGCCTGGAAGCGGTCCTGGCCGGCGGGCCGATCGCCGCCGCCACACCCGTCATGACCTACGCCGGCTCGGTCAAAGGCGTCTTCGAACTCAATCGCCTCGCCGTCACCATCGGCCTGTCCTTCATCGGCCAGGAGCAGACCTACCTCTTCGGCGTCCGCCTGGAGGATTTCAACCTCGAGGCCCGCACCGCCTGGATCGGCGTGGCGCCCAAGCGCCACCAGGTGCTGACCGTGCAGATGGCCGGCTCGACCCTGGGCGGGCTGATCGAGAGCCTGGCCCGGCTGGCCAATCCGAACCTCAACTATCGGCTCGAGGCGCCCTGGACCTTCCTCAACAGCATCGACCTGGGCCGCTTCA
>NZ_PEGG01000187.1 GCF_002737765.1 Caulobacter sp. B11
TTCGACCAGATGATCGCGCCATATTCGAGATCGATGAGTTCGAACGTGTACTGGCTGAAGCGCGAGGCCGTTCCGGAGCGGGTGTCGACCGAGTCGCGGGTGCCGATCCGGCCGACCAGACGGTAGTCCGCCCCGGCCTGGGCGCGGGTGCGGCCCGTGGTGCCGACGTCGACGGCGCCGGCGTCCTTCAGCTCGCGCTCCTGGGCGATCATCCCGGCATATTCCCGGCCGATGAACATGATCTTGCCGGCGGCCGCGCGGTTCAGCCCGACGCGGATGCGGTCGGTGATCAGCGACTTGTCGATGATCTCCGAGCTCTCGTTGCGGAAATATTGCGAGTCGACGATCACCCGCGGCGGCACGGTGGTGCTGAGCAACTGCGGCACGGTCAGCAGGTCGCGCATCATGGCGTCGGCCATCGAGACGATGTCCTGGGACTCCGTGCCGATGCCCTTGACCCCGTCCGGCGAGGTGGTGTCGCGATAGACCGTCGCGGCGGCGCCGCGAGGCGCCTTCTTGCGATCCTGGGCTTGAGCGGGGTGGGTGGCGGCGGCGAGGCCCAGGCTCAGGACAAGCAGCAGGCGCGCGGGTTTGAGAGTCATGGCGATCCCCGGATTCCAGGCGTGCGCCTTCAGAGGCGTCGCCGGTATGTCAGTTGGAAAAGGCGGTCGACGCGCCGGCGGCCTGGCCGCGACGCGCCAGAGCCAGGCCTATTTGCGCGTCGCCGATTGCAGGGCCGGCGTGTAGGCGGGCTGCAGCTCGGGATAGATCGCGTAGGTGGCGTCGAGGATCTGCTGATAGTCGGCGCGCGTCGAATAGTTGACGTACATGAACACGGCCATCTGCTGCACCGAGTCAAAGGACAGGTCCGAGGTCGAGGTCAGGAACTCGGCGCCGCCGATCGACTGCAGGGCCATCGAGCGGCCGGCCTTCTGGCCCAGGCTCTTGCCCAGCATGCCGCCCACGAAGGGCACGCGCTCGGCGGCCTTTTGGCCGGCATATTGCCCGGCCATGCCGCCGATCGCCGACGAGGCCTTGACCTTCATCGACTTGGTCACCCACTCGGCGGTCACGCCGTCGGAGGTGAAGGGCGACATGTATTTGCCGGTCGTGCCTTCGATCGGCGTCGGCGAGACCAGTTCGGACGGCGCCGGAATCTTCACGGGGCCCCAAGCGGTCATCATCAGGGCGACGGCGACCAGCGCCCCGGCTTTTACGAGTTTCATCAGGAGTCCCCCAGTCGATATCGCGAATTCCGGAAGCGGAATTCGGGCGGGTTTCCCGCCCGGTCAGTCACCTCAGCGTGGCTAACCGATAACAACGGTATGGATCCTGACCGCCGCGCGACACCCCCGTTTCAGGGGGTGTCGCGGCCGCCCCGATTGGAGCTCTTCTCATGGGCTGACCCCGCTCCCAGCTTTTTTCGATGGCGCGTTACGCCAAACGGTCGTTTAAAAGTTTCCAAAATCCGCTGTTGGAAGCTCGCCCATGTCCCTCGACGCCCTGTTCAAGCCTTTCGAATTCAAGTCGCTGAAGCTGCCCAACCGGGTGGTCATGGCCCCGATGACCCGGTCGTTCTCGCCCGGCGGCGTGCCGACCGCCGAGGTCGCCGCCTATTATCGCCGCCGCGCCGAGGGTCAGGTCGGCCTGATCATCACCGAGGGCACGGGCGTGCCCGCGACGCCTCTCTGAACGACGCCAATGTGCCGCGCTTTCACGGCGAGAAGGAACTGGCGGCCTGGAAGGTCGTGGTCGACGAGGTTCACGCCGCCGGCGGCCTGATCGCCCCGCAGCTCTGGCATGTGGGCGCCGCCAAGGGCAAGGACGTGCTGGGCAAGATCGACAGCCCCTCGGGCCTGTCCAAGAAGGGCGGCAACCCCTTCACCGAGCCGATGACCGACGCCGAAGTGGCCGACACCATCGCCGCCTTCGCCTCGGCCGCCGCCAACGCCAAGCACCTGGGCTTTGACAGCATCGAGCTGCACGCGGCCCACGGCTACCTGATCGATCAGTTCTTCTGGGAAGGCACCAATGTGCGCGGCGACGGCTTCGGCGGCCCGACCATCGGCGAGCGCAGCACCTTCGCCGCCGAGATCCTCAAGGCCGTCCGCGCCGCCGTGGGTCCCGACTATCCGGTGATCATCCGCCTGTCGCAGTGGAAGCAGCAGGACTATGCGGTCAAGAACGCCGAGACGCCCAAGGAACTCGAAGCCTGGCTGCAGCCGCTGGCCGACGCCGGCGCCGACATCTTCCACTGCTCGCAACGCCGGTTCTGGGAGCCCGAGTTCGAGGGCAGCGACCTGAACTTCGCCGGCTGGACGAAGAAGCTGACCGGCGCCCCGACCATCACGGTCGGTTCGGTGGGCCTGTCGGGCGAGTTCATCGCGGCGTTCGGCGGGGAGGGCAGCCAGCCCGCCTCGATCGACGGTCTGCTGGAGCGCCTCGAGCGCGGCGAGTTCGACCTGGTCGGCGTCGGTCGCGCCCTGCTGCAGGACCCCGAGTGGGTGCTGAAGATCCGCGATGGCCGCACCGACGAACTTAAGGCCTTCGAACGCGAAGCCATGGCGACCCTGTACTAGAGGCCTCCAGACCTGGGGGGCGGCGGTGGCCGCCGCCCCCCTCGTTTCGGGGATGGTTTCACGCGCTTGGCGCGTCGAAGGTGGCGGTCGGAGAGGCGGCACGGGGCCGATCTCGCCGGAGACCGCCCCCATGGATTGGCTTCCCTATCTCGCCGGCCTGTTCGCCCTCGCGGCGCTGTTCCTGCTGGCCGTCGGGCCCTGCTTCGAGACTGAGCTTTAGCCGTTGAAGTTCAGCTTCAGGCGGGCTGCGGCCAGCGGGCCTTGTAGAGCTTGCCCGTGCCCGAGGCGGTGATCCAGGCGTCGCGCATATCGTCGCCGCCGAAACAGATATTGGTCACGATCATGTCTGGAAAGGCGAAATGCTCGGTCGAGCCGTCGGTATCAAAGGCGGTGATCCCGCCATTGATGATCGTCGCGACGCAGACCTTGCCGCCGGCCTCGACCGCCAGGCTGTCGAGAAGCTGGTAGCCCGGCAGGTTGCAGATCACATTGCCTGGCGCGAAGCCGGCCGGCGGGCCAGGACGCCCGGCTCGGCGATGTCGAACGACCACAGCCGCCCCAGGGTGGTGTCGGCCATATAGACGGTCTTCTCGTCCGGCGAGAGGCCCACGCCGTTGGGCGAGACGAAGTGATCGCGTTGCCGCGTGATCTTCGAGCCATCGGTGAGCGCGTAATAGAGCGCGCCGAACTTGCGGCCCTCGGGCGTGCTGCAGCCGTGATCGGTGAACCAGAAGCCGCGCCTGCTTGTCGAACACCAGGTCATTGGGGCCGACCAGCGCTTGCCGTCGCATTCGGTGTACAGCGTGGTGACCGCGCCAGTCTTGATGTCCACCCGCTGGATCGAGCCGCCCGTGTGGCTGGGCGGGGTGGGGCGGGCACATTGAGGCCGCCCATGTCGATGAACTGGAAGCTGCCGCCATTGTTGTGACATAGATCGCCCCGTCCGGACCGATGGCCGCGCCGTTGGGACCGCCGCCGGTCTGCGCCACCGTCTGCGCTTGCCGTCGGGGTGATCCGGCTGAGCCTCTGCTGCCTGGATCTCGGTGAGGATCACCGAGCCGTCGGCCATGGCGATCGGACCTTCCGGAAACAGCAGGCCTTCGGCGACGAGTTCGATGTCCATGCGTCTTCCTTGAGCTGTGCCGCTATGGCGAGTCCCCAGGAGGGGCCCGCTCCGTCTGGTGCGGTGCGCGAACGGGAGGACTATAAGCGCGGGGCCTGGCG
>NZ_PEGG01000188.1 GCF_002737765.1 Caulobacter sp. B11
AAAGACGCGGAACAAACCGCAAACCTTGCCGATGTTCTCTAGGTGTTCTTTGTTGATGTCAAGTTAACGGCGATCCGTGGGGAACGAGGTTCAGTCGGCGTCGTTGGCAGATGATCAATCCGGGAGCCGTACCTATGGGGTTCAAGCAACTCGATCCAACCTTGCCGGTGATCGTTGAGGGCAAGGGAAGCGGCTATGCCTTCGCGGTGATCGACTATGGCCAGGAACATCATCTGATCTGGGTGGTCGCGATCGACGGCACCGGCGAAGTCTGGTCGGCGCCCAACCCCAAGGTTCGGGTGCAGGCCAATTGGACGATGGGCCGCAAGACGGTCCCCTGGCCAATGTCGAACCGCTGCGAACCGCGGCCAGTTCCTGAGGGTTTACCGGGGGTTCAGCCCAGAAGTTGGCGTGTCGCCGCCGTCACGTCGTTCTGCCGCATCAGGCTTTCACCGACCAGCATGGCCTTCGCGCCGGCCGCCTCCATGCGAACGGCGTCAGCCCTGACAAACAGACCGCTCTCGGTCACCAGCAGGGCGTCCTTGGGAGCCTGAGCCGCCAGTCGCTCGGTCACGGCCAGGTCGACGACGAAGCTCTTGAGGTCACGATTGTTGATCCCGATCAGGGTCGAGCCCAGGGCGACGGCGCGGGCCATCTCGGCGGCGTCATGCACCTCGACCAGGGCGTCCATGCCAAGGCGAGCGGCCTCGATGATCAGCTCAGCCGCCAGGGAATCGTCGATCATCGCCAGAATCACCAGGATCGCGTCGGCCCCGAGGGCGCGTGATTCGGCCACCTGCCAGGGATCGACCAGGAAGTCCTTGCGGATGCAGGGCAGGGCGACTGCGGCCCTCGCCGCGACCAGATAGGCGTCGTCGCCCTGGAAGCTGGGGCCGTCGGTCAAGACCGAGAGGCACGCCGCGCCACCGGCTTCATAGGCCCTGGCCAGGGCGGGCGGATCGAAATCGGCCCGGATCAGGCCCTTGGAGGGCGAGGCCTTTTTGATCTCGGCGATCAGGGCCAGCCGCCTTGGGCCCGCCTTCGCCTCCAAAGCTGCCCTGAAACCGCGTGGCGGTGAGGCGGCTTGAGCCGCGGCCTCGACGACGTCCTGTGGGCGCGCGGCCTTGCGCTGGACGACGTCAGTCCGCTTGTAGGCGGCGATCTGGGCGAGAATATCGGTCATGAAGCCGGCGTCTGGAGGTTGGTGGCGGCGATCAGCCGGTCGAGCGCTGTGCGGGCCCGGCCGTCGTCGATGACGGTGGCGGCCAGTTCTACGCCTTCGCGCAAGGTCTCGACCGTCTCTGACACGAGGAAGGCCGCCGCGGCGTTGAGCAACACGATATCGCGATAGGCGCCCTTGCGGCCGTCGAGCAGATCGATGAGCGCGGCGGCGTTTTGAGCGGGATCGCCGCCGGTCAGGTCCGAAAGGGCGGCGCGGGGCAGGCCGACGGCCTCGGGAGTGATATTGAAGTGGCGCAAGGCCCCTCGGTTCCACTCGACCACAAGGCTCTCGCCCGTCGTGGTCATTTCGTCGAGGCCGCCGCCATGCACGGTCCAGGCGCGAACGGCCCCCAGCGCGCCGAGCACCCGGGCGAGGGGCTCGAGCAGACGAGGATCATAGACCCCCATGACCTGGCGGCGCGCCCCCGCCGGGTTCGAGAGCGGTCCCAGCAGGTTGAAAATGGTCCGAAAGCCCAGATCCGCCCGGATGGGCGTCACGTGACGCATGGCGCCATGGTGGGCGGGCGCGAACATGAAGCAGATATTGGCCTCGTCCAGGGCGATCCTCTGGCGGTCTAGGCCGGCGTCGATATTGACCCCCAGCGCGGTCAGGATGTCCGAGGCGCCAGATCGCGACGAGATCGCCCGATTGCCGTGCTTGGCCACTTTCAGGCCGCCGCCGGCCGCGACGAAGCTCACCGCCGTGGAGATGTTGAGGGTGTGGAGGCCGTCGCCGCCCGTGCCGCAGACGTCAATGACTTCATAGGGGTGGACGAGCGTCACGGCCGCGCGGCGCATGGCGCGGGCGCAGGCGGTGATTTCTCCGACGGTCTCGCCGCGCAGGCGCATGGCGGTCACGGCCGCTGCGACCTGGGCCGGGCTGGGCTCGCCGCGCAGGCAGGCGGAGAAGAACTGCTCGGCGTCGTCCTCATTGAGGGTTTGACCGTCGGCGAGCTTGGCGAGCAGAGGCTTGAAGGCGTCGGACATCGGTCGGGCTAAACCCAGATCTGGGCGTTGCGATCAACCCCGGCCAGGTCGAGGAAATTGGCCAGCATCTGGTGGCCGCCCTCGGTGGCGATTGATTCGGGGTGGAATTGCACGCCGTGCACGGGCCGGGTCCTGTGCTGGACGCCCATGATCTCGCCATCGTCGGTCCAGGCGGTGACCTCCAGGTCGGCGGGAAGGGACGCCTTGTCGATGGCCAGGCTGTGATAGCGCGTGGCGGTGAACGGGTTGGGCAGATCCTTGAAGATCCCGCGATTGGCGTGGTGGATCGGGCTGGTCTTGCCGTGCATCACCGATTTGGCGCGGATGACGTCGCCGCCATAGGCCTGGCCGATGGCTTGGTGGCCCAGGCAAACGCCCAGGATCGGCAGGTCTTCGGGGGCCCCGCGCAGCAGGGGCAGACAGATGCCTGCCTGGTCGGGGGCCTTGGGCCCGGGCGAGAGCAGCACCGCCTGCGGACGAAGGCCCAGGGCCTCCTGCACGGTCAGTTCGTCGTTGCGATGGACGACCGTCTCGGCCCCAAGCTCGTTCAGATAGTGGACGAGATTGTAGGTGAAGCTGTCGTAGTTATCGATGACCAGGATCATGACGCCGCCTTTCAGCACCAGCTATTAGCGAGACCGGCGCAAAAGTGTGAGTGGTTTTGGTCGCGAGTTTTCTGTTCGTCCTGGCAGCGCGAAAGCGTCGCACCTTCCGGCGATTGCGGAGCAGGACGTCGCCGGCGCATGCTGGCGTCATGGACCCGCGTGATTCCGCCCTCGACACCGCCGCCCTGGCCTATGCCCGCGCCCTCTTACGCGAACCCCATCGCCGACAGAAGATGGGACCGGTGCTGGCGGCGGCCGCCTTCGCGGCGCTCAGCGCCGTGACCTTCGCCGCGGTCATGATCATCGCGCCGCCAACGGTCACCCAGCACATACCTCAGGACCGCCTGGACGGCGGTCTCGGCCAGTAGACGGATCAGGCGAAGCGCCAGGCCTCCTCGGCGGCCCGCTTGAGGGCGCGCGACTTGTGCAGGGTCTCGTCATATTCGGCGTCAGGATCACTGTCGGCGACCACGCCGCCGCCGGCCTGGACGTACATCATGCCGTCCTTGACCAGGGCCGTGCGCAGCACGATGCAGGTGTCCACCGAGCCGTCCGAACCGACATAGCCGACGGCGCCCGCATAGCCCATGCCGCGTTTCTCGATCTCGAGCTCGTCGATGATCTCCATCGCCCGAACCTTGGGCGCGCCCGAAAGCGTGCCGGCTGGCAGGGCGGCCATCAGCACATCCACCGGGTCGACCCCCTCGGGCGCGTCGCCCTCGACGTTCGAGACGATGTGCATGACGTGGCTGTAGCGCTCGATCTTGAAGCTGTCGGTGACCCGCACATTGGGGCCCGACTTGCCGACGCGGGACGGCGCGTTGCTGCCCGGCTTGCGCAGCATGGCCACGCGGCCGACGTCATTGCGGCCCAGGTCCAGCAGCATCAGGTGCTCGGACCGCTCCTTGGGGTCGGCCAGAAGCTCCTGTTCGAGGGCTAGGTCCTCCTCGGGCGTCGCGCCGCGCGGCCGGGTGCCGGCGATCGGCCGAATGGTGATCTTGCCGTCGCGCAGCCGCACGAGGATCTCGGGGCTGGATCCCACCAGATGGAAGCCGTCGAGGTCCAGGAAGAACAGGAACGGCGAAGGATTTGTCCGGCGCAGCGAGCGATAGAGGGCGAAGGGCGACAGGCCGAACGGCGACCGGAATCTATGGCTCGGCACCACCTGGAAGATGTCGCCGGCCCGGATATAGGCCTTGGCCTTCTCGACCACCTCGGCATAGGCCTCGCGGCTGACGGGCGTGGTGAATTCCAGAGGGCCATGGCCGGGTCGAGGCGGGTCGTGGGCCAGGGGGCGACGCAGATCAACCATCACCGCCTCGATCCGGCTCTGGCGGCGGCATAGGCTTGCTCGCGCTCACCCCGGTCACCGGGCGCGCCGTCGTCACCAGGATGATCTCCTGGGCGATGGCGTCGAAGACCGCGACGATGGAGGGCCGTGTCATGACGCCGTCGGGCAGGCCCAGGCTGTCGGGGTTCACATCCGGAAGGCGCTCGGCCAGGCGCACCATGTCATAGCCGAGGGCTCCGAACACCCCCGCCGCCATCGGCGGCAGGCCGGGCGGCAACTCGATCTTCGACCGAGCGATCAGACCGCGCAGGCTGTCGAGCGCGCCGCCGGCCTGGGGCGTGAACCGGCGCTCGGCTATGGCGTCGCCTTCGGCGATTTCGGCCTCATCGCCGCGACACCGCCAGACCAGGTCGGGCTTCATCGCGATGATCGAGTAACGGCCGCGCCAGGCCCGCCCTCGACGCTCTCGAACAGGAACGCATAGGGTCGACCGTGGCGATCTTCAGATAGGCCGAGACCGCGTCTCCAGATCGTCGATCAGGCGCGTCCAGACGACCTGAGGCCGTCCCGCTTCATAGGCTTCTGTAAAGGCGTCCAGAGCGGGCTCGAGGCTCATTGGTCCTTGGTCCCGGCCTTGCCCTTCTTGTCGCCCTGGGTCTTGGCCAGGGCGTCGGTGTCGATGCCGATGGCCTGCTGGGCGGCGATCAGATTGACCTTGGTCTTCAGTCCGGGCGGGCGCCGGCGCGAGCCGATTCCCCGACCTCGCGGAAGATGCCCATCGTCGCCTGCGGACGCTGGCTCTCGGTGATGCGCGCCATCAGGACAGGATCGGCCGCCTTCACCGCGTTGAGCTTGGCGACCACGAAGCCGAGGGACGGGGCGCGGGCGGTGATCACCTCGCCGGCTTGGCCCGGAAGGTGGCGACTAGGACGTCACGTCCGAGGACCTGATATTGCTGGGCGTTTTCGCGGACATGCCGGCGACGCGCTGGACGCGCGAACCCGAAGCGGCGGCGACGGACTCGATCGACTCGCCCTTACGGACACGGGCGGCCAGTTCATCAGCCTTTACCTTGAGGCGCTTGAGCGTCTCGGTCAGCACCCACTGCTGAGCCAGGGGCTCCCGGACTTCGTCCAGGGAGGGCAGGGCGGCGGGGAGCAC